>JANMCS010000116.1:0-4585 GCA_031361405.1 Betaproteobacteria bacterium | reverse complement strand
CACGCCGGCGCCCTCGCCCAGCACGAAGCCGTCGCGACCCGTGTCCCACGGGCGGCTGGCGGTGGCCGGATCGTCGTTACGCGTGGACAGCGCGCGCGAGGCGCAGAACCCGCCAACACCCAGCGGCGACACGGTGGCCTCCGACCCCCCCGCCACCATGATGTCGGCGTCGCCATATTCGATCAGCCGCGCTGCTTCGCCGATGCTGTGGTTGGCGGTGGAGCACGCACTGACGGTACCGAGGTTGGGACCCTTGAAGCCGTAGTGGATCGACGCCAGCCCGGAGATCATGTTGATGATCGAACCCGGCACGAAGAACGGTGAGATCTTGCGCACGCCGCCTTCGGCAAATGCCTTGGCGGTTTCCTCGATCATCGGCAAGCCGCCGATGCCCGAGCCGATGCACACGCCGATGCGTTCCTTGTCCCCCGTGTAGTCGACCAGGTGTGCATCCTTCACCGCTTCCATCGTGGCCACGAGGCCGTAGTGGATGAACGTGTCGTAACGGCGTGCTTCCTTGCCGGAGAGGTATTGCGTGACGTCGAACCCCTTCACCTCGCCCGCGATCTGCGCCGGAAACGAGGACGCGTCGAAGCGCGTGATGGGGCCGATGCCCGACTGACCGGCCAGGATCGCCGCCCACGCCGCGTCCACGCCGATGCCGGTGGGAGCGATGATGCCGAGGCCAGTGACGACAACGCGTCTCTTGGTCATGTGCGATGCCTTGCGGCGAATCTCAAGGATGGGGGAAGTGGCGACAGCCGTCGCAACGACGGCGCCACCCGGCGCAGGCAGCAAAACTGCGTGCGCCCGGGGCGCGGAGCGGCGGACTCGATCACAACCGAGGACGCCCGCGCGCCCGTCGAAACGCTGCTATTTCTTGATGTTCTTGCCGACGTAATCGATCGCCTGCTGCACGGTCGTGATCTTTTCCGCCTCTTCGTCGGGAATCTCGGTTTCGAATTCTTCTTCGAGCGCCATCACGAGTTCGACGGTGTCGAGCGAATCGGCACCCAGATCGTCGACAAACGACGATTCGGTCTTGATGTCGGCTTCGTTGACGCCCAGTTGTTCGGCGACGATCTTCTTGACGCGTTGTTCTACATTTTCCATGCTGTCCTCCCCGAAGCGGGGCCCCCTATGTGCAAACCCTGCAATTCTACCAGAAGGCCCCACGGTTCCGGCCCACCACAGACGGAGGCACCGCCGCGCGCCGGCGCCTCAAACCATGTACATGCCACCGTTGACGTGCAGCGTAATGCCGGTGACATATGCCGCACCGGGGCTGGCCAGGTAGGCCACCGCGTGAGCGATATCCTCCGGCGCGCCCAGGCGCCCCAGCGGGATACGGCCTACCAGCACGTCGCGGGCAGCGTCGGGCAGATCGCGCGTCATGTCGGTGTCGATGAAACCCGGCGCAACGCAATTGACCGTGATGTGGCGGCTGCCCACTTCCTGTGCCAGCGACTTGGTGAAACCGATGAGCGCGGCTTTGGCCGCGGCGTAGTTGACCTGACCCGCATTGCCGCTCGAACCGACCACGCTGCCGATCTGGATGATGCGGCCCCGGCGCGCCTTCATCATGCCGCGCAGCACGGCCTTGGCCAGCCGGTAGGCAGGCTTCAGGTTGGTGGCCATGATCGCGTCCCACTCGTCATCCTTCATCCGCAGCAACAGGTTGTCGCGGGTGATGCCGGCGTTGTTGACGAGGATGCCGATGGCGCCGTGCTTGCCTTCGATGGCGGCCAGTGCAACGTCGGTGGCGGCGGCGTCGGTGACATCAAGCTTGATGCCCATGCCCGCGTTGCCGACCTCGGCCAGCTGCGCGCCGATCCTGGCCGCGCCTTCATCCGTGGTGGCGGTGCCGACCACCGTGGCGCCATCCGCCGCGAGCCGCAGGGCAATCGCGAGGCCAATGCCGCGCGTGGCGCCGGTGACAAGAGCAAGTTGTCCCGCGAGTGGTAACGGCGGATTCATCGCGGACTCCCGGCAGCCAATTGAAGTTCGGCGAGCGTGACGGCCAGCGCATCACCATCGGTCAGCGAATACGCCGCGACGCCGTCGACGCTGCGCTTGGCGAGACCCGCCAATACCTTGCCGGGACCGCACTCGACCACATGCGTGACGCCCTGCGCGCCCAGCGCCTGCATCGTGGCCGTCCAGCGCACCGGCTGCGCCGCCTGCTGCGCCAGCGCGTGCCGGATCGCCTCGGGCGTCGCATGCACCAGCACATCCACGTTGTGCAGCACCGGAATCGTCGGCATCGAAATCGTGACGTCCGCCAGCCGCTGCGCCAGGCGCTCCGCCGCGGGGCGCAACAGCGAACTGTGAAAGGGCGCCGACACGGGCAGCAGCACGCCGCGCTTCGCGCCCTTGGCCTTGGCCAGCACGATCGCGCGCTCCACCGCTTCGCGATGGCCGGCAATCACCAGTTGGCCCGGCGCGTTGAAATTGACGGGCTCCACCACCTGCCCTTGCGCGGCTTCGGCACAGGCCGCGATCACCGCGTCGTCATCGGGGGCGCCCATGATCGCCGCCATCGCGCCGACACCAGCCGGCACCGCTTCCTGCATCGCCTGCGCGCGAAAGCGCACCAGCGGCACGGCATCGCGAAACGCCAGCGCGCCAGCAGCGACCAGCGCCGTGTATTCGCCAAGACTGTGACCGGCCACCACGGCTGGCAAGGGACCTCCGGCCGCCGACCATGCGCGCCATGCGGCCACGCCTGCGGTGAGCATCACCGGCTGCGTGTTGGTGGTGAGGTTGAGCGCGTCGGCCGGACCGTCGGCCACCAGCGCCCATAAATCTTCGCCCAGCGCATCGGACGCTTCGGCGAATGTTGCACGCACGATCGGATGCGCGCTCCAGCCGTCCATCATGGCCACAGCCTGCGATCCTTGTCCGGGAAACACCATGGCGAGTTTCATTGCGGTCTCTCGTTACGTGTGCGTTTGGCGTGCGCGTTCACCAGCGCAGGAATATCGAACCCCACGTGAAGCCGCCACCCACGCCCAGCAGCATCACATGCTGGCCGGTGCGGATGCGTCCGTCGCGCACGGCGATGTCAAGCGCCAGCGGAATCGACGCGGCCGACGTGTTGCCATGCTCGCCCACGGTGACGATCAGCCGCTCGTGCGGCAGGTGCAGTTTCTTCATCGTGGCATCCATGATGCGGATGTTGGCCTGGTGCGGAATCACCCAGTCGATGTCGGTGGCCTTCATCGACATCGCGACAAGCGCCTCCTCCGCCACATCGGCCAGCACCTTCACCGCGAACTTGAACACCGCGGTGCCATCCATGTGCAGGAAGGGCACGCCCTGAACCACGCCGTTGCGTACCTGTCCGGGCACCGACAGGATGTCGCGGTGACTGCCGTCGGCGTGCAGGTGCGCGGTGAGGATGCCCGGCTCGGCCGCCGGCATCACCACGACGGCACCCGCGCCATCGCCAATCAGCACACAGGTGCCGCGGTCGTTCCAGTCGAGGATGCGCGAATAGATTTCAGCGCCGACCACCAGCGCATTGCGCGCCATGCCGCTGCTGACCATCTGGTCGGCGATGGCCAGCGCGTACACGAAGCCGGAACACACGGCCTGCACGTCGAAGGCGGCGCCGCCGCGCGCGCCCAGCTTGTCCTGCAGGATGCACGCCGTGGACGGAAACACCATGTCGGGCGTGGTGGTGGCGACAATGATCAGGTCGACGTCGGCCGTCGCGACACCCGCCGCCGCCAGCGCCGCGCGCGACGCGTGCAACGCGAGATCCGACGTCAGCTCGTCTTCGGCGGCGATGTGGCGCTGCTTGATGCCGGTGCGGGTCTGGATCCACTCGTCGCTGGTGGCCACCCGCTGCGCCAGCTCGGCGTTGGAAAGGATGCGCGCCGGCAGGTAACGGCCGGTGCCGGCAATGCGACTACGCATTGGTGGCGGCCGGCGCAGGCATTGCAGGCGTCGGTGCAACCACTGCCATCGGCATGGCCGCGATCGTGGAAGCGATCTTGTCGAGGACGCCGTGCTCGACCTCGGCATGCGCCTTGCGCAGCGCGAAGCGGAAACTCATCACGTCGGCGCCGCCGTGGCTCTTGACCACCACGCCCTTCAGGCCCACGAGCGTGGCGCCGTTGTAGCGGCGCGGATCGATGCGACGCTTGAACGCCATCAGCACCGGATACGCCGCCAGCGCCGCGGCGCGCGTGAGGATGTTGCGCGTGAATTCCGTGCGCAGGAAATCGTAGAGCATGGCCGCCAGGCCCTCAGAGGACTTCAGCACCACGTTGCCGACAAAGCCGTCGCACACCACGACATCGGTGGTGCCCTTGTAGAGGTCGGTGCCTTCGACGTTGCCGTAGAAATTGAGGCTGGACGCCTTGAGCAATTCAGCGGCCTGCTTCACGACGTCGTTGCCCTTGATGTCCTCTTCGCCGATGTTGAGCAGGCCCACGGTGGGCCGGTCGATGTGCTCGACGGCCGTGACCAGCGCGCTGCCCATCACGGCAAACTGCACCAACTGCTCCGGCGAGCAATTGACGTTGGCGCCAAGATCAAGCGCCGTGGTGACGCCTTTGCGGGTAGGCAGTTGCGAGGC
>JANMCS010000481.1:0-18798 GCA_031361405.1 Betaproteobacteria bacterium | reverse complement strand
GGCCTCGATCCCGACAAGGCGCGTGAATTCCACGACGAGACCTTGCCGCAGCACGGCGCCAAGCTGGCGCACTTCTGCTCGATGTGCGGTCCGCATTTCTGCTCGATGAAGATCACGCAGGACGTGCGCGAATACGCGGCCAAGCTCGGCGTCTCCGACGAGGAGGCGTTGAAGAAAGGCATGGAAGTGAAGGCGGTGGAATTCGTGAAAAAGGGTGCCGAGATCTACAGCAAGGCGTGACCATCGTGGCCCGAATCACGCTCAAGATCACCAAGCCGGCCGACCCCAACGCCGTGCCCAAGGACCCGACCACGCGCGCCTGGCGGGCGGCACATGGCAAGCCGCCCAAACGCAAGGCGCCGCCGTTGGCTGCAGACCCGATGGCACCAGCTCCGCCCGTCGCATCGACGCCGCCGCCTGCACACGCGCGACGCGATCAGTCCGCGCCTGCAACGGGACGGCGCGAACTTTCGTCGTCGGCACCGTCGTCATCACGGCGGCGCAATACCGGTCCACCTGCGGCGCCATCGGCACGTATTGCGCATGCGCGTCCGCTTACGCCGATTGCGGATTCGGACGGCGCCCGAGCAATCTCGCCGCCGGGCGCCGCCATTCGACCTCGCTTCGACGCACACGCGAAATCGGGCAACCGTTCGCGTCGCGCGCCCGATCCCTCGGCGCCGCCACCGCGCAGCGTGCCCGCCGCCCGCAGCGCGCCCTCGCCGTCGCCCAAGCACGATAATCCCGACGATCCGCGCTTGTCCAAGCGGATGAGCGAGCTGGGCCTGTGCTCGCGCCGCGAGGCTGACGAGTGGATCGTGAACGGCTGGGTGCGCGTCGACGGCAAGGTCGTCGACGTTCTCGGCACGCGTGTATCGGGCAGCGCGCGCATCGAGATCGATGGTGCCGCCACTGCGCACCAACTGGAGCAGGTGACCATCGTGCTGAACAAGCCGATGGGCTATGTGTCGGGACAGGCCGAGGATGGCCATGAGCCGGCGATGGTGCTGATCAAGCCCGACAACCGGTGGCCGGACGATCCGTCGCCGACCAAGTTCAAGATGGCGCATCTGCGCGGACTCGCTCCCGCCGGCCGCCTCGACATCGACTCCACCGGGCTCATCGTCTTCACGCAGGACGGCCGCATTGCCAAGCAGCTGATCGGCCGCGACTCCGAGGTGGAAAAGGAATACCTGGTGCGCGTGGAAGGCACACTCTCAGACCAGGGCATGAAACTGCTGCACCATGGTCTCGAGCTCGACGACGTGAAATTGAAACCCGCGAAGGTGTCGTGGCAGAACGAGGACCAGCTGCGGTTCGTGCTGCGCGAAGGTCGCAAGCGCCAGATCCGCCGCATGTGCGAGCTGGTGGGCCTCACGGTAACGGGATTGAAGCGCGTGCGCACCGGCAGCGTGCCGCTGGGGCCGTTACCGGTCGGGCAGTGGCGGTATCTGCGGTGGGACGAAAAATTTTAGCTCATGACCGTCCGGCGAGTTTCAAAGACGCTACCGGCGCGCCCCCTGCGCGCGATCACACGCAGCGCCCCCTAAAAGGGCAATCAAGAGTGGCTCGTTACGTTTGAACACGAACCATGCAGCATCGTGCTGCAGCGGATGAAGGCGGCTGCGACCTGATCCAGGCTCGATCGGGAACGCAAACATCTCGACAGTCACGATGACGGCGCCGGCACGCAACAATCGTTGCATCGCCAGGCAATGATATTCCGGTGAGCGCGGCCCGCTTGCTTCGGCGACAACGCACACGTTGATTCCGACACGCGGCGACGGGCATCCCGCGTGCATGTATGCGGATCTTACTTGCACACCATCAAGGGCGGACCCTGATCGACGCGATGTCGGATTCAAGCCGATGGACGTCGCCACTGGAACGGGATTGCCTGAACCTGTTGCGTATGCTGGACGCTCAGGGGCCGGTGCCTCGATCGCGGAGCTCCCGATGGCCGTAAGCAATGCTGCGCAGTGTATTACCGCCGATGTCGTCGCACAGTTGAATCGCCCGACCGGAACCGCCGTCGGCCTACCGCGTGGTGTGTACATTCAACCCGACTTCTTCGAACTCGAACGCGACCGGGTGCTGGCCGCCACATGGTTCTGCATCGGCATCACCGCTGATGTTCCCAATCCCGGTGACCTTCTGCCGTACGATTTTGGCGGCATTCCGCTGCTGCTGCTGCGCGACAAGGAAGGCGCCGTCCGCGCGTTTCATAACGTGTGCAGTCATCGCGGCGTGCAACTGGTCGCAGCGCCCCGCAATACCCGAGCCGGCATCACCTGTCCCTATCACGCCTGGACTTACGGCCTTGACGGCCAACTGCTGCGACGTCCACGATTCTGCGGCCCGCCGCGCGCCCCGGAGGACCAATTCGATCCGGTCGCAATGGGTTTGCATGCGATCCGCTGCGAGCTTTGGCAGCACCTGATCTTCGTTAATCTGGATGGCAATGCGCCACCACTGGCGGATTATGTCCAACCGCTTGTCACCCGCTGGGCCGATCGCGATCTCTCCCTGCTTCACCACGGCGGCGGGCTCAACTTCGACATCCGAGCAAATTGGAAGCTCGTCATCGAGAACTATGTCGAACGCTATCACCTGCCTTCCGTGCATCCGGCGCTCAATCGCTATTCAGCGATTGACCATTCGTTCCAGATTGTCGGCGAGGGACTCTACTCGGGTGTCGGCAGCAGCAACTACGCCCCTCCGCAGGTCGGCGAAGTCGAGTTGCCGCAATTTCCCGGGCTTACGCCTGAGCAGAAGCCCGTCGCGGAATACATCGCGCTGTTCCCCAACGTCATGCTCGGCTGCATGAGCGATCACTTCTACGCGTTCATCCTGCAGCCGGCCGCCGCGGATCTCACGCGCGAGCGCTTTGAATTCTTTTATGTCGGCGCAGAGTCGATGCAACCGCAGTATGCAACGGCGCGTACGGACTGCATGACGCGACGGCAGATAATCAATGGCGAGGATATCGACATCGTCGAGCGCCTGCAGATCGGACGCCACTCACCAGCAATGACTGGCGGCATTTTCTCTGCCGCGCTCGAGGATACGACACACAATTTCCAGAAAACGCTGCTGCAACGGTTGCAGGCCGCAGGCGTCGTTTCGTAGATCGTGCGCATGTCGGTTGCGGTAACATCGATCCATGGGGCCGCTCGCCAAAGCCAAACCCGCGCGCCGACCGGCGCCGCTGGCGTCAGTGCCGGCCAGCGCTACAGCGCCCGCACCCTACACCATCGGGTTTTTCCTGCTTGCCAATTTTCCGATGATGGCATTTGCATCGGCGATCGAACCATTGCGGGCGGCGAATCGTCTTTCCGGGGCGTTGCTGTTCGATTGGCAACTGTTCTCGCGTGATGGCGAGCCGGTGCGTGCCAGCAACGGCATTGACATTGCTGTGCAAGGTTCCATACGCGACGATCCTGCACTCGATCTCCTGCTGGTCTGCGCCGGCCTTCAGGGCGCCAACGTCGAGGATCCGGCATCTCACCAGTGGTTGCGCCGGCTGGTGCGGCGTGGCATCGCCATTGGCGGCATCAGTCTCGGTGCCTACATGCCGGCGCATGCCGGACTGCTCGATGGGCGCCGCTGCGCGATGCACTGGGAAAGCCTGGCGGCATTTGCGGAGCGCTTTCCGCGCATTCGCACGACCCATGAAATTTTCGTCATCGACGGCAACCGCTGCACATGCTCCGGCGGAACCGCCGCACTGGACATGATGTTGCAGGTCATTTCGGATCGCCACGGCCGCGCACTTGCCAACGCCGTATCCGAGCAATACATCCATCCGCGAATTCGCGGAACGCAGGATCCGCAAAGAATGGCCATTCAGAGTCGGCTTGGGGTGGCCAATGAAAAACTGATTGCTGCCATCGCCATGATGGAAGTTGCGCATGACGAGCCTCTGGCGGTGCAGTCCATCGCCACCGCCGTCGGGCTTTCGGTGCGACAACTGGAACGCCTGTTCTTGCAATACCTGGGCTCGAGCCCGAGCCATTACTATCTCAGGGTGCGCCTCGATCGCGCGCGCACCATGCTGCTGCAGACCACCAAACCGATTCTCGATGTGGCGGTCGCATGCGGATTTGCTTCCGCATCGCATTTTAGTCGATGCTACCGCGCGCTCTACGGGCACAAGCCACGTGACGAGCGCGCAGTGCCGCAACCCGTCCCGCCTCGCCGGGACGGGCGGATGAAGACCTGACGCAGATCAACGCAGATCATGGCGCTGCAGGCATCGGCGCCACCGGTGGCTGCCTGAGCGGCGCAATACCCCAAAGGACTACATCGCGATCGCGGCCGGAACCCTCGGCGGGCCGGCTGGGCTCTCCACGACGTTGCACATTCGCAAGCGCAGCGCGGGCAACTATTACCCGATCAACCCGTGGGTACCGCATCGATTGGAAAGTACCGACGGCCTAGAGCTTCTCAGCGTAGTCCTTCTGCACCTTGCCAATGCGTTCGTGCGTCCCCAGAAAGGCATGCTTCGACATGTCGGGTGAGTACTTGCTGGCCGGCGGATGCTTGCCCACGGCCTCGGCCAGCGCGCGAATGTGATGGGGCCCGGCGCCGCAACACACGCCGAGATATCGAATATCCATCACCATGGCTTGCCGCCCGAACTCCGCGATTTCGAACCGGTTGCAGGTAAAGGGATCCAGCGCTACCGGGAAGGGCCGTTCGCCTGGCTCGCCGTGCCAGTGGGTGTCGCGTAAGGACTGAAACGACGGCTGTTCCTCTGTCGTGCGATAAGGCACTGGCAGTGCCGCCATCGGCACCTTGATTGCGGCGCGGATCTGCTGCAGCAGGGGCATCATCGTCGCAGGTCCGCGAATGCAATTGAGGCCGACCACGTCTGCGCCCGCGTCCGCAAGGCGCTTGCAAGCGTCGGTGACAGACCACTCTTCGCGCGTGACGGTCGCCTGATGCATTGCCAACGTCATCACCGCCACCTGCCCGGCTTGCTTGATCACGTCGAGCGCAATCAGCGCTTCTTGGGCGTATGAAAAGGTTTCACCGATGATGAAATCGGTTCCCGCATCGACGGCCCAGCCCACCTGCTCTTCGAACATCGCGCGTACCGCCCGATGGGATGCGGGGTCCGCAGGATCGTAGACATTCGTATTGCAGATACCGCCTGCGAACAGCGCGCCGGTGTCCACCGCCACGGCTTTGGCCAGTTCGAGGGCGCGCAGGTTGATCAGCTCAAGGTCGTTTTCGCGCCCTACGACGCGCAGCTTCTCGCGATGCGCATAGTAGGTGAGCGCCTGGACAACGTCGGAACCGGCGTGGACGAAGTCTCGATGCAACTGCGTCACCGCTTCCGGATGTTCCAGCACGACCTCAGGTACGAAGGCACCCGCCTGCAGATAGCCGCGCCGTTCGAGTTCAAACACGTAGCCTTCCGCGCAGATGACTGGGCCGGCGGCGAGACGTTGCAGGAGTGAGGAATGTTGCGGTTGACTGGAGATCACAGGCGAACCTGCCTTTCGCGGGTCGGATTGGACCGTCAACTATTGCACCTGACCCGTTATAAGGACAGTCGCGATCCGACGCCCACTGGCGCCAACGCGACATCGACGCGGCCGATTGTGCGGCGCAGCATTCGTCCTCAGGGCGTAGAGGCTTGTCCGCCAAGGGCCAGCGAATGTCGCATCTGGACCACCTGATGACGGAACACGCGATTATGCTCCAAGGCGTGCAGCGGGAAGCGCGACGCACGTTCGCGAGAGCAGACGATGGAAACGCTGGAGTTTATCTTCAACAACCTGCCGGCCATTGGCCGACGTACGGTCGAGCATATTTCGATCGTGGGCGTCGCCGTGAGCCTCGCCATCCTCACCGGCGTCCCGATCGGCATCGCGATCACCCAGAACAAGCGCGCGGCGGACATCGTTCTGTACATCGCCGCGATGATCATGACGATCCCTTCCATCGCGCTGTTCGGGCTGATGATCCCCATCCTCTCCCAGTTCGGGCAAGGGATCGGTTACGTGCCGGCAGTCATCGCAGTCCTGCTTTACTCGCAGTTGCCGATCATTCGAAATACCTATACCGCCATCACCAACGTCGACCCCGCCTTGCGGGAAGCGGCACTGGGCATGGGCATGGCGCCGATACAACGGTTAAGCCAGGTTGAGCTGCCCATCGCAGTGCCGGTGATCATGGCTGGCGTACGCATTGCAGTCGTGATCAATATCGGCATCACCGCGATCGCCACTTACATCGGGGCCGGGGGACTGGGCGCGTTCATCAGCCGCGGCATCTCCCAGACCGATCCCCGCCAATTGATCGCCGGAGCGCTTGCCGTCAGCCTGCTCGCGATCTTCGCGGATTATTTCCTGCTCTGGGTCCAGTACCGGTTGACGCCTAAGGGCTTGCGCCTGTCTCCCGCACAGATTCCGCGCGCCGCTTGAGTCCGTTGCGACAACCGAGAGCGATGCGATGATCAAGCTCGACAATCTGACCAAAGCCTTCGAAACCTCGGCTGGCACCACTCTGGCGGCCGACCACGTCAGCTTCGAAGTGGCCGAAGGCGAGATCTGCGTGCTGCTCGGCCCCTCCGGATGCGGCAAGACGACGGCGCTGAAGATGGTGAATCGCCTGGTAGAGCCCACCTCGGGCAAGATCTACATCAACGGCAAGGACACCGAGTCGTACGACCCGGTGGAGCTGCGTCGCACGATCGGCTACGTGATTCAACAGATTGGACTCTTCCCCAACATGACCGTGGAGGAGAACATTTGCGTCGTGCCCAAACTTCTGGGCTGGGACATGAACAAGGCGCGCACGCGCGCCGCGGAGCTCCTGTCCATCATCAACCTCGAGCCGGCGATCTTCCTGAAGCGCTACCCAAAGGAGTTGTCGGGCGGCCAGCAGCAGCGCGTCGGTGTCGCCCGGGCGCTCGCCGCCGACCCGCCGGTGCTGTTGATGGACGAACCATTCGGCGCGATCGACCCTATCAACCGCGAAGTGATCCAGGACGAGTTCCTGAAAATTCACCGGCGGCTGAAAAAAACGGTGATGTTCGTCAGCCACGACATCGACGAAGCGGTCAAGATGGCCGACAAGGTCGCCATCTTCCGCGCGGGCAAGCTGGAGCAGTTCGACAGCCCCGACAACATACTCGCCCATCCCGTCAACGACTTCATCGCCGATTTCGTCGGCTCCGATCGGACGTTGAAACGCCTGCGACTGGTCACCGTGAAATCGGCGATCGAACCGGGTGCACCGCGCGTCCTCGCCGAGGAACGCCTCGATCGAGCTGCGGCGTTGATGTCCGAGCATCGGCACGAGTTCGTGGTCATGGTCGACGCGCGCGGTTACCCTCATAGCTATGTCGGTCGCGACAAGGCCGATGGCCGCGAAGGTACGGTTGAGGAATACTGCGTCCGCCTCCCGGCAACGGTGGGTCTCGACGAGGACCTGCGCACCGCCGTGTCGATGATGTTCATGTACGACATACCCTGGCTCACGTGCGTCGACAGCGACGGTCTTTACGCAGGGGTGATCACCCAGCGTGGCATCACCCGCCTGCTTGGCGATACCTATCGCGATCCGTCGAAGCGATTGGTTTGAGCGTCATGCGCCAATCGTTTTCGAGCCGCGCGATAATTGCGGTCTCGCTCATTGCGACCTTTGTGCTCGGCGTGCTTGCCCATCGTAGCGGACTCTTCGACCAGATCGCCAAGTATCAGTCGGACATCATTTTCCTGTCGCAACAGCACATCAAGCTGGTCGCCATTTCGGGCGGCCTCGCGATTGCGGTGGGCGTGCCGTTGGGGCTGTGGTTAAGCCGTCCTGGCATGCGCCGACAAGCCGAGTCGATCATGCAGGTGCTGAACATCGGCAGCACGGTGCCCACGTTGGCGGTACTGGCGCTGGCCATGAGCTTCCTTGGTATCGGCGTCGTGCCGGCCATTTTCGCATTGTGGGTTGCGTCACTGCTGCCCATCGTGCGCAATACCTATGCGGGGATGCTGCAAGTCCCCACCTATTACATCGAAGCCGCGACCGGAATGGGCATGCGTCCGATGCAAATCCTTTCCGGCGTCGAGTTGCCCAACGCGCTCTTCGTAACTTTTGCAGGGATTCGCACGGCTTTGGCCATCAACGTCGGGACCGCGCCCCTCGCCTTCCTGATCGGTGGCGGTGGGCTGGGCGAGCTGATTTTCACCGGTATCGATTTGAACGAGCCCGCCATGATGCTGGCTGGCGCGATCCCGACGGCACTTCTGGCGGTGCTGGTGGATTTCACTGTCGGCGTGCTTTCGTATTGGGTGGTTCCACGCGGCGTCAACCCGCTGCGGTAGAGCCGCATTTTCGGCTTCCCAGCGGTCAATCGTTTCTCAAGGAGAGAGCACATGAAACTGATTCGAGCACTGTCGATGTTGGCGACGGGACTGGTTCTGGGCGCCACGTCCGCTATGGTCATGGCACAGAGCATCGTCGTCGGCGGGAAGAATTTCACGGAGCAGCAGATCATGGCGGCAATGACCTCCCAATTGCTCAAGGCCAAGGGCTTCACGCCGGATGTGAAGGCGGGGATGGGCAGCGCCGTCCTGCGCGCCGCGCAGGAAAGCGGCCAGATCGACGTCTACTGGGAATACACGGGTACGTCACTCATCACCTACAATAAGTTCACCGAAAAATTGTCGGCCGCGGACAATTACAAGAAGGTGAAGGAACTGGACGCCGCCAAGGGTCTCGTGTGGCTCAACCCGTCGAAAGCCAACAACACCTATTCGCTGGCGATGAACGCAGACGAGGCCAAGAAGCATGGCATTGTCACCATCAGCGACCTCGCCAAGAAAGTCAAGGATGGGGCCAAGCTCAACCTCGCCAGCAACGCCGAGTTTTACGCGCGTCCTGATGGCCTGAAGCCACTCGAGCAGATGTACGGCTTCGAATTCGCGCGCGACAACGTGAAGCGGATGGACACCGGCCTCGTCTACCAGGCGCTCAAGGAAAAGCAGGTCGACGTGGGCCTGGTGTTTGCCACTGATGGGCGTATCCCCGCGTTCAACTTTGTCGTGCTGACAGATGACAAGGGGTATTTTCCCGCTTACGCGATGACCCCCGTGGTCACAAAAAAGACGCTCGATGCCAATCCGAAGCTGGCGGAAATCCTCAACTCGCTCTCCGCCAAACTCGACGACGCCACCATGGCACGCCTCAATGCCAGCGTCGACGTCGACAAGAAAACGGTCGAGGACGTGGCCCAGACGTTTCTGAAGCAGCAAGGATTGATTTGACCGCAGGTGCGGCGCGTGGGCGCGAAGGCCGGGAGGCCTGGCCTTCCCTTGCGCGTCGCAACGATCTTGCGAGTGCATGGCGAACACAATCTTCATGAAGGTCGCGGTCGCACAGGCTCAATCAATTCTGGGCGACGTCGACGCGAACCTGCGCAAGCACCTTGACGTCATCGATGCCGCGCGTGCCGCCGGCGTCGAGGTCTTGCTGTTCCCCGAAATGTCCCTGACCGGGCATGGCGCAGGCCCCGACACGCTTCGGCTTGCCCTTGCCCCCGACCATGGTCTGGTTTCCGAGATCGCGCGTTCCGCGGGCGCAATGTGCACGGTGTTCGGCATCATCGAAGAGGGCGCCGCCGCGCTGTTCTACAACTCGGCCATCGCGGTGCAACATGGCAGCGTGCTATCCGTCCACCGCAAATTGAATCTCGCCACCTACGGCAAGCTGGATGATGGCAAGTATTTTGCCGCCGGGCAGCGGGTCGATACCTTCGCACTCGACACCTCGTGGCAGGCAAGTGTTTTAATCTGCGCGGATACGTGGAATCCGGCACTCGTACATCTGGCGGCGATGCAGAACGCCACGATGCTGCTGGTGCCGATCAGTTCGGCGATCGGCGCCGTAGGCGCCGAGTTCGACAATCCGCAAGGCTGGGATGTCAACCTGCGCTTCCATGCGCTCACCTACGGCATGCCAGTGCTGATGGCCAACCGGGTCGGAACGGAGCACGACCTGACGTTTTGGGGAGGGTCCCGCATTCTCGATCCTTTCGGCGGCGTGCTTGCGACCGCAGCCGGTACAGGCGAAGAGCTGGTTCATGCGACCCTCGATTTCGACGCGGTGCGCCGTGCCCGCTTTCGGCTGCCCACCGTGCGCGATGCCAATATGCCGCTCATCGCGCGCGAGTGGGATCGCCTGCTCGCCCAGGGCTACCCGCATCAGGGTCCCGCGTGATGCATGACCGGACCATCGCCGATGCATCGCGCCCAGCCACGGCGGCGGCGGGCCACCGTTGATGCTGGTGGCGTACAGCCCTGCTGCGCCTGACGCGACGACAATCGAGGCTGTCCCGGCCTTCATACGCGCCACTGCCTTCGCCGACCTGCCCGCTGATGTCGTCGCGCTGGCGCAGCGCTGCGTACTCGACCTGATCGGGGTCGCTGCCGCCGGGTCGCGGGCGCCGGCCGCGGCGCTGGTCAACGCCTATGCGTACAACCACCTGGCCGCCCGCGAGGAGCAGGCGCGAATGCTGTTCGACGGACGCCGTGCCGGCATGGCGGGGGCCGCGCTTGCCGGCGCGACCATGATCGACGCCTTCGATGCCCACGACGGCCATGCGCTCACCAAAGGCCACGCCGGCGTCGCCGTGCTGCCTGCCCTGCTCGCCTATCTCGACGGCGGGATTGCAGCGCATATGCGGGTCGATGGGCGTGAGTTCCTGGCCTGCGTGGTCCTGGGCTACGAAATCGCGACCCGTGCCGGCATCGCGCTGCACGCGACCGTTCCCGATTGCCACTGTTCGGGCGCGTGGAATGCCCTGGCCTGTGCGGCGCTGGGCGGCCGCTGGCTGGATTTCGACGAGTCCCGCATGCGGCACGCACTGGGCATCGCCGAATATCTCGGTCCCCGCGGACAGATCCTTCGCGTGTGCGATGCGCCCACGATGCTGAAGGACGGATCCGGCTGGGGCGCGCAGGTGGGCGTCAGCGCCGCCCTGCTCGCCCGCGATGGCTTCACCGGTGCCCCGGCCCTCACCGTCGAACGTGACGATGCGCGCCCCTTCTGGACTGATCTCGGACAACGCTGGCGGATTCGCGAGCAATACTTGAAGCCGTATCCGGTATGCCGCTGGGCCCAGCCCGCGGTCGAGGCGGTTCTCGCCCTGAAACGGGTGCATCACTTCGATGCCGAAGACATCCGCGCCATTGGCATCGAGAGTTTTCGCGAAGCCATTGATCTCGGTTCACGGTGCCGCTATCCACGTACCTCCGACGAGGCGCAGTACAGCCTTCCGTATCCGGTGGCAGCCGCGCTGGTGCATGGACGCCTTGGTGCGGAGGAAATTCAAGGCGCGGCGCTCGCCGATCTGCAGACCCGCCGCCTTCTCGACCTGATGACGCTCGCCGTCGACGCGGATTTCTCGCATCGCTTCCCCGCCGAACGGTGGGCGCGTGCCCGCATCACGCTGTGCGACGGGCGGGTGTTGGTCTCGGACCCGGCGCGCGCGCGCGGCAACCCTGAGAATCCGCTGAGCGACGTCGAGGTGAGGTCCAAGTATCGAGATCTGGCCGAGCCCGTACTGGGCTCGCGACGCACTGCGCACATCGAGGCGCTGGTCGAAGCGCTTCCTGGCGATGGCGCGGCGCTGAACGCATTGGTGAACGAACTTCTGAGTCCATCCGACTGATCCGACCCCCGCCCATCTTATGCGTGACTTCCTGCTCGACGATCAAGATCGCCGTTTCCGCGCCGATGTGCGCGATTTCCTGCGGCGCGAGTTGCTGCCGCGCGCGCCAGCCATCGAAATCGACGACGAGTGGAACGCGATCAGGGCCGTGGTGCGCGCGTTGGGAGAAGCCGGCTACCTGAAACTCATGTTCGCGGATCTCTATCACGGCGCGCTGGCGCGACCCGGACTGACCCACGCCACCATCCTGTCGGAGGAAGCGGCGTACATCAACTATGCCTTCGAGACGACGATCGCGACGGCCCTGAGCTGTGCGTACCCGCTGCACCGCCACGCGTCGGCGGCAGTTCGCGAGCGCTACCTGCCGGATATCATCGAAGGCCGCATGGTCGGCGCGATCGGCGTCACCGAGCCGCTGGCGGGTTCGGACACATCCAGCATGCAGACCCGGATCGAATTCGATGCGGCCAGCAACGAATACGTGATCAACGGCTGCAAACGGTACATCTCCAACGCCGGCGTGGCCGATGTCTACATCGTCTACGGCGTCACCGATCCCGCCGCGCCGGCCGGCAAGGGCCTGTCCGCCATCGTGCTGCCCAGCGGTACGCCCGGTCTCGCCTTTCCGCGCCGTTACACCTTCATGGGACGGCGCGGCTGTGTTGTCGGCGAAGTGACCTTCGACCGCTGCCGTGTCCCGGCGGACCACCTGCTGGGCGAGGTCAACGGAGGCAGCCGCATCATGGTGGGCATGTTCAACTTCGAACGCATCATCCTGGGAGGCTCGGGCCTCGGCGTGGCGCGCAGCGCCTTCGACATTGCGACCGACCATGCGCAGACCCGCGAAGCCTTCGGCCAGAAGCTGGGATGCAAGCAATTGATCTGGAGTCAGATTGCGCAGATGAGTTGCCGGATCGACGCGAGCGAACTCCTGACCTATCGCGCCGCCAAGCTCTACGATGCGGGTGTGGGCGGCAAAGACCTGATGAAACCGGCGGCGATGGCCAAGCTGGTGTCGACCGAGACCGCGACGTTTTGCGCCGATCGCACCGTGCAGATCCTTGGCGGCGATGGCCTCACGAAGGAATTTGGTCGCGCCGAGCAGATTTATCGCGATGCCCGCGCACTGACCATCGTCGGCGGCACTTCCGAAATGGCACAGTACTTGATCGCCGTCGCCGAACTGCCTGCCGTGAAACCCAACCTGTAGAACCTGCAACCATGGACATCGCCACGATTTTTCGACAATCCGTCGACCGCTACCCGGATCAGACAGCACTGATCTTCGAGGGCCGGCGCTGGAGCTATGCAGACTGGTACACGCGAGTGAGCCGATTCGCCCAGGCGCTGTCGGATCTCGGCGTTCGCCCGAGCGACCGGGTCGCATTCTATGTCACCACCTCGGAGAATTCCGTCGCGACCTACTTCGCAACGCAGATGCTCGGCGCGGTGGCAGTGCCGCTCAACTTCCGTCTGGCGGCTGGCGAAGTGGCCTATGCGCTCTCCGATTCGGGCGCCCGCATCCTCGTCTACGGACGCTCCCTCACCGACAATGTGCTGCAGGTGCAGGCACGCCTGCGCAGCGTCCACGACTACATTTCGTGTGCGTACGATGCCGTCAATGTGCCGGCGGGACACCATCATTTCGATACGCTGGTCGAACAGGCGGTCGACATTCATCCGCCCCGTCCCGTGCCTTCCGGCAAGCAACTCTCGGCCCTGGTCTACACCTCGGGGACCACGGGGCGCCCAAAAGGCGTGATGCACAGCCATGACAACGACATCGCCATCGCGATGAACTGCGTAATGGAGTACGGGCTGCAACCCACCGACATCGCGCTGCATATCGCGCCGCTCTACCACGTCGGCGGGATGCAGGCGTTCTTCATTCCGCATCTGATGGTAGGCGGCACCAACGTCGTCGAAGGCCGGTACGAGGCGCTGAAAACCCTCGAGATGATCGAGCTGCACCGGGTCTCCACGCTGTTCGCCGTGCCGACCCAGATCCAGGAAATGCTGTTGCATCCGCGCTTCCAGGAATTCGATTTGTCGAGCCTGCGAATGATCACCACGGGCGGCGCGGCGATCGCCGCTTCGACGATGGAGCACGTAGTTCAACGTTTCTGTCCCAACATCTTCAACGGCTACGGCATGACCGAGGCCAGTCTCACCCTGCTGCTGCGCCCGCAGGATGCGTTGACTCATCTGGGCTCCTGCGGCAAGCCCACGCTGATCAGCCAGTGCCGGATCATCATCAATGACCCGGTGCGTGACATCACGCCGGAGGAGATCGTCGCACCGGGCGAGATCGGGCAGTTGATCGTGCGCGGGCCGCAGGCCATGCAGGGTTACTGGAACAATCCCACCGAAACGGCCAACAAACTGAAGCGCGGCTGGGTCTATACCGGCGACCTGATGAGTCAGGATGCCGATGGTTTCTTTCACTTCCACGGCCGGTCCGATGACATGATTGTCTCGGGCGGCGAAAACATCTATCCGCGCGAAGTTGAGGAAATTCTCTACCGGTGCCCAGGCATTCAGGAAGCCGCGGTGGTTGGATTGCCCGATCCGAAATGGGGCGCTATCGTGGCCGCGTTTGTCGTCCGCAATGATCCAGCCCTGACCGTCGAGGCCGTCGACGCGTACTGTCGCAACTCTGGCGAATTCGCGGCCTTCAAGCGTCCGCGGCACATCGTGTTCATGGAGGCGTTGCCCATCAACCCGAGCGGCAAAGTGGTCAAGCGCGAACTGCTTGCGCTGTGCACCCAGCCGGTGGCGGCATGAGCAGCGATACGCCTGCTCGCAGCACCGGCGGCAATCTCAAACATATGCGCGACCGCGAAGGCGGATTCGGCGGCAATGCCGCCGCCATTGCCGACCAATACCGGCAGGGTATCCAGCGCACCACGCTCGCATTGTATGCCCTCGATGTGCCGACCATCGCTGCGGTCAACGGGCCTGCGTATGGCGCAGGGTGTGACATGGCGTGTGCCTGCGACATCCGTCTTGCTGCAACTCACGCAATGTTCGCGGAGAACTTCGTGAAGGTCGGCCTCATCTCCGGCGATGGCGGCGGCTGGCTGCTGCCGCGCGCCGTAGGCCTGTCGCGGGCAAGTGAAATGAGTTTCACGGGGGATCCGCTGGACGCCTCTGCTGCGCTCGCCTGCGGACTCGTTTCTCGCGTCGTTCCCGGACCTGCTCTGATGGATAGCGCACGGGAATTGGCCGGCCGCATTGCGTCCAACCCGCCCCGCCAACTTCGCATGACCAAGCGGCTACTGCGCGAGGGGCAAGTCACGCGCTTCGACTCGCTGCTCGCATTGGCCGCCCCCATGCAGGGCGAGTGCCACCACACGCGCGACCACGAGGAAGCCGTTCAGGCATTTTTTGAGAAACGCCCGCCAATGTTCACGGGTGAATAGGCAGGACGGCCCACGAGACACGCATGGATCTCCTCGTCGCGCTCGCGATTTTCTGCGTGGTGACTCTTTTCACGCCCGGTCCGAACAATCTGATGCTGATGGCGTCTGGATTGAACTTCGGTTTCCGGCGAGCCGTACCGCACCTGATCGGCGTAGCCCTGGGATTCGCGGTCATGGTGCTGCTCGTCGGCCTCGGACTGGGCATGGTCTTCGAAACGTGGCCGATTCTATACGTGCTGCTTAGATTCGCAGGCGCGATTTACCTGCTATATCTCGCGTGGCGGATCGCGGTGTCGCCACCGCCCGGCGACCAGGGCGCAACTGCCGCCGTTCCGATCGGATTCATTCAAGCTGCCATTTTCCAATGGGTCAATCCCAAGGCCTGGGTCATGGCTGTGACTTCCGTTGCAACCTATGCCGAGATTGCTTCGTTTCCGCTCAACATCGTCTTCATTGCTGCGTTGTATGGCATGCTTGGAGTTGCCTCCGGAAGCACCTGGCTCGGATTCGGCACTGCCCTCCAGCGAGTCCTCAAAAATCCGCGATCCTACCGCGTGTTCAATTTGATGATGGCGCTGCTGTTGGTCGCGTCGCTGTTTCCGGTTTTTGCGGTTGGAATACCGGCGGGCACCCACCGGTTCTGAGGCGTCGCCTGCGCGCCACGAAGCGTCGCATTCATTGTGGCAGCCCGGCTCCATGGCGTCGATGATCGGGGATTCGGGTACAGGTCGAGGACACGTCATGCCGGCACTACCTTCGCACGCCCACTACGTCATCATTGGCGCAGGCATTCATGGCCTTTCCACGGCAATGCATCTCGCGCGCAAGCTCAAAGCGAGAGGCGGATCGATCGGTGCGGGCGGCACCCGTATCGTCGTGCTCGACAAGACGGGTATCGGTGCCGGAGCGTCGGGCATTGCCTGCGGCGTGGTCCGGAACAATTATTTTCAACCGGCCATGCGAGAACTTATGGCGCACTGCGTCTCGGTGTGGGAATCCGACGCCGAGGCCTACAGCTATCACAGCGTTGGCTATATGCAGATCAGTCCCGAAGTGATGCATCCGCAGGTCGGGATGATCTACGAGCAGCAGAAAGCCATCGGCTACGAATCGGTGTTCATCGAAGGCGAGGCCGCGTCACGCAAGTACATGCAGGGCCTCTTTCACGACTGGCAGGCGAAAAACATCACGTCGGTGCTGCACGAAAAGCGCGGTGGCTATGCGAACAACATGGCATCACTGCGTGGGCTGGCCCGCAAGGCCACGGAACTCGGGGTCGAGATTTTCGAAGGTGTCACGGTGACAGGGCTGCGTGCGGGCAACGGCACGGCGGCGATTACGGCCGTCGAGACGGCGGCCGGTTCGATTGCATGCGACGAAGTGATCGTGGGCGTTGGCCCGTGGATCAATGCGATCTGGAAGATGCTCGGCCTGCCCGAGGCCATCCAACTCAAAGGCCGCGATGGCAAAATGCACGATGGCGTGCCCATGTGGCATTACATGGCACTGCAGGAAGGCACGCTGGGCGTGGATCCCAACTTCCAGAAGACCAACGCGGGCGCCATGCCGCCTGTCATTCACGTGGATACCGATGCGCCGCTCTATTCGGATCGGGATGGCGAACTGATCACCGACAAACTGTGGGGCATCTACTACAAACCGGACTTTCATTTTGGCGGCGTGCAGGGCGGCGCAATGCCGGCTGACGTCCTGCGCAAGGCCGACGACGTGCGCGTTGATCCCTACGGTCCCGAATCGCCTGAATTCGTCGTCACCGACAATTTCGCCGACCTGTGGACCTCGGCGCTCGCGCACTGCCAGAAACGTTTCGAGGGCCAGCACGGCGTGTATCGCAAGGAGCCTTCCGGGGGAATCGGCTGCTTTACCCCCGACAATTTTCCGGTGTTCGACAGGTTTCGCGACAATGTCTACATCATTGCCGACTCCAATCACGGCTACAAGATGATTGGCGTGGGCGACCTCGTGGCCGACGAATTGCTGGACCAGCCCCGCGCCCTGCTCGCACCATTTCGATTTTCACGCTACGTCGAGGGCAAGTTGCATCCGGTCAGCAACAGTCCGTTTCCGTGGAGCTGAGTGGCGGGCCGGGATGCCTTTCGACAGGCCCCGCTCCTGCCCCCACGGCCACTACCATGCTCGATCTCAAGGCCCTAAAGGTTTTTTTGGCCGTCGCCGAACTTGCCAACATGACGGCCGCGGCCCGGCGCCTCGGCCTGTCGCAATCCGCGGTCTCACAGGCCGTCCGGCAGCTGGAGGAAAGCATCGGCGCCGTCCTGGTTGACCGGGAGCGCAGGCCTCTCGCCCTTACCGCTGCCGGTGCCGCGCTGCGCCAGCGTGGCAGCGCTCTGGTGGCGGAAGCCGAGTCGCTCTACAAAACGGTGCGCGAACAGGCTGGCGGCGAAGCCCAGATGCTGCGCATCGGCATGGTCGATTCCTTCGCCGCCACGATTGGTCCTCCGCTGATCAAGAGTCTCCTCACCTCGGCGGTGCACCTGCACGTCGCATCCGGTTTGTCGCCAGGACTGGGTGAGGGCCTGCTCGAACGCCGGCTCGACATGATCGTGACCACCGATTCCCCGGAAGACGCCACCCAACTGGAACGCCATCCGCTGCTCGGCGAACGCTATGTACTGTTGCTTTCGGCCTCGATGGCGGCCGCCCATCCGTCGCCCGACCTGCAGCAGCTGATGACGCAGGCGCCTTTCATCCGGTTTTGCCGGGACTCCCATATCGGATTGACGATCGAGCGGTACATGAACGGGATAGGCGTCGTACCCCCGCATCGACTGGAGATCGACACTGCCGACAGTCTGGTCGCCATGGTGGCCGGCGGCATCGGATGGGCGCTGATCACGCCATTGTGCCTGCTGCAGGCGCGCGCCGATCCGCGATTGGTGACGCCGCTGCCGCTACCCGGGGCCGCCCTCGACCGCCAATTGACGCTGGTGTCCCGACAAGGCGAATACGGTGAGCTGCCTCGTACGATCGCTGCCCGTGCCGCGGCCATTTTCGACCACGACTGGCGTCCGCAACTGGCGCGCATTGCCCCATGGCTGACGGAGGCGGTGACGGCGGGATGACCCGGTTCGCGCGTGGATCCCGCGACCGCCTGAATCTCATGGGAAGGCGCCCGCGTGCGCCACTTCGTAGCCATGCTGTGCGGCCGAAACACACAGCGCATGCCACACGTCGCCTGCCATGCTGCGGGCGACCAGCACCACGAACGCCGACGCTGCCGTGGGCCGGTATACCAGCGCGTTGACGTGCCCCAGCAGGCTTTGCGCGCATTGTGCAGTTGCGAACATGCGCGGATGGAAATCGAGCGGGCACTGCGTCGCCATTACGGACGCCGCCGCGGGTCCCTCGATCATGAAGCCGACGCGACTGGCCGATACATCGAACAAGGCGCCACCGGCGTCGTTCAGCGCATTGCGACGAGCGGCAAAAGTGGAGCACACCATGCTATGGGTGGACCCGTCGCGCGCAACCAGCAGCCAGGATCGGGGGCCGAGCCACATCGCGAGACAAGCTTCGCTTTGGCTCGTCGTGTTCGGCACCAGCGGCAGCACCACGTCGAACTCGCGCTGCGCGGACGCAAGAAACGTGGCATCCATTGGGTTGCCTTGCAGGTTCCACGCCGTGGCGATCGAAATTTCGCGCAACGTGAGCGTTGCCGGC
>JANMCS010000462.1:0-14295 GCA_031361405.1 Betaproteobacteria bacterium | reverse complement strand
ATGGTGGCGGATCTGAAGTACTTCGACGGCTCGCTGGCCAAGATCGACCGCGTGCCGGCCGAGATGCGCGAGCTCTATGCCACCGCGTTCGAAGTCGACACCAAGTGGGTCATCGAAGCCGGCGCGCGTCGCCAGAAGTGGATCGACCAGGCGCAGAGCCTCAACATCTACATGGCCGGCGCCTCGGGCAAGAAACTCGACGAGACGTACAAGCATGCATGGGTGCGTGGACTCAAGACCACGTACTACCTGCGTACGCTGGCCGCCACGTCGGCGGAGAAGTCCACTGGTCGCGGCGGCGAGTTGAATGCCGTGTCGGCCGGCGCCGGGTTTGCCAGCGCCGCCAGCACCGCCCACGCCAGTGCGGCATCCAGTGGTTCCAGCAAGTCCGCCGTGGTCGATGAAATCGCGCCCAAGTTCTGCGTGATCGAAGACCCCACGTGCGAAGCCTGCCAATGAATGAACGAGGTGCAATCCGCAATCCGCAAGCCGCAGCCGTTGTAGGCGAGGCTTCAGCCTCGCACGCATGCGAGGTTGAAACCTCGCCTACAAGAATTGGAATGAACGACCTTTCATGGAGCATTCGGTGAACCGTCCCGGCGACAGCAGCGGTGAGCAATCACAAGCCGCGCGGCCAGGATGGCGTTGAGCACGACCCCGCGATACCCCCCGACAGGAACGCGCGGCGACGCGCGCTGAGGACGACAGGGGCCAAGCAGTACCGAAAGGGCTGGAAGCAATTTCGGCCCGGGTTCGATGTGGCAACACACGGCGAACCCGAAGCAGGGATTTGATCCGGGAGGTGCGCGAGAAGATCCGCGCACCCACTTTTCCCGGGCCGGTTTCCGGCAACTTTTTTGGTGCAGGCCCCTCGTCCACATCGCGAAAGGTAGGACCCCTTGCCACGTTACGAGTCATCACCCCGGCATGTCATAGAAGCGCGTTATCTCGGTGATTACAAGGTCTGGCTGGAATTCAACGACGGACGAAAAGGAGTGGTGGATCTGGCGGACGAGTTGTACGGCGATGAGCGCACGTCTCTGCGCGATGTCGACAAGTTTTCCACGTTCTATCTCGATTACGGATTGGCTTCCATCGCCTGGCTGGATGGCGCCGATTTCCCGCCCGAGTTTCTGTACGAACGCCTGAGCGCAATGAACTAGGTCATCCAACGCCAACACGACCACCCTGTAGGCGAGGCTTCTGCCTCGCAGGCAACACGCCACGCGCAACTCACGAGTCTAAAGCCTCGCCTACGGGCCCGACGAAATTGATTGGTTCCACCCCCAATAAGAAGAGCTTCAGGAGACTCCCCCCATGTTGAGCTTTGACGACGACGCCCCCGCCACCGCCCCGCCGCGCCATTCGGAGCGCACGCCCGAAACCATCCGCGCCCACGTATTGGGCAACATCGGGGGTGGCATCCTGTCGCGCGAGCCCGTGCATGACATCGACGTCGACAAGGAAGCCGCACCCGAGAACTTCCACCGCGTGCGCGTGGAAGACAAGCGCGTGATCAACGGCTCGGCCGACGTCAACCAGCTGGTGCCGTTCAAGTATCGCTGGGCGTGGGAAAAGTATCTGTCGGCGTGCGCCAACCACTGGATGCCGCAGGAAGTGAACATGCAGCGCGACATCGAGCTGTGGAAGAACCCCAACGGCCTGACCGATGACGAGCGCCTGATCGTCAAGCGCAACCTGGGCTTCTTCGTCACCGCCGATTCGCTCGCCGCCAACAACATCGTGCTGGGCACCTATCGCCACATCACCGCGCCCGAGTGCCGCCAGTACCTGCTGCGCCAGGCCTTCGAAGAGGCCATCCACACCCACGCCTACCAGTACATCACCGAGAGCCTGGGCCTCAACGAAGCCGAGATCTTCAATGCGTACCACGAGATCAAGTCGATCAAGGACAAGGACGACTTCCTGATCCCCTTCATCAACGTGCTGACCGATCCCACGTTCAAGACCGGCACGCCCGAAACCGACCAGGCGCTGCTCAAAAGCCTGATCGTGTTCAGCTGCATCATGGAAGGTCTCTTTTTCTACGTCGGCTTCACGCAGATCCTGGCGATGGGCCGGCAGAACAAACTGACCGGCACGTCCGAGCAGTACCAGTACATCCTGCGCGATGAGTCGATGCACTGCTCGTTTGGCATCGACCTCGTCAACACGATCAAACTCGAGAACCCGCACCTGTGGACGAACGAGTTCAAGGCCGAGATCGCGGAGCTGATGAAGCAAGGGGTGGAGCTCGAGTATCGATATGCGGAGGACACGATGCCGCGTGGGGTGCTGGGGCTCAATGCGCCGATGTTCAAGGAGTATCTGCGGTTCATTGCCAATCGGCGGTGCCAGCAGATTGGTTTGGATCCATTATTTGAAAAGGCGGATAACCCGTTCCCGTGGATGGCGGAGATGATCGATCTCAAGAAGGAGAAGAACTTCTTTGAGACGCGGGTGATTGAGTATCAGACTGGTGGGGCTTTGAGTTGGGATTAGTCACCGGGACGATAGCTTAGGAAGCAATCCAATGAAGGGACGCGTAACTAGCGTCCTTTTGTTTTCCGGCAAGCCGTCGTCGCACAAGCCAATTCAACATTGACGCTGAATTTCAAGATAGGCCACAAAATGGCAGCCTCTCGATGGACCAAAGATCAACTCAAGCAGGCCTTCTTCCTGTATTGCCAACTGCCTTTCGGAAAACTCCACCAAACCAACCCAGAAATTAAGGCAATGGCAGTTCGAATTGGACGGACGCCGTCCGCCGTCGCAATGAAGTTAGTCAATTTCGCCAGCCTTGATCCTGCTATTCGATTGTCTGGCCGAAAGGGTCTGGGTAACGCTTCGGAATTTGACCGACAGGTTTGGGATGAATTCAATGCCGACTGGGAGCGTTCCGCGCTGGAGGCGTCTGTTGCATCTGGTCTATTGAGCGACGAGCTTGCACCTGACCTCAATGTCGCAACGGACAGCAATGTGTCCCAAGACTATATGGGACACACACGACAATCCATCGTCGAGACTCGAATCAAGCAGGATTTTTTTCGTGCCTCCGTGCTTAGCAGCTACCAAACCGCTTGCTGTATGTCGGGCGTTTCCGACGCACGCTTGTAGACTGCGAGTTTCGTCCTGACCCTTCGCTCCTTACCAGGCATTTCAACAAATGGTTTCCGGGCGGCTAGCGCCGCATCGCGATCTCTCAAGGAGATGACATGAATTTCGACGATTGGTTTGATATTTTTCAACCCGTCGCGAATCCGGGACGCTGTGGATTCGAGATCAATGATGTCAACTTTATGTTCGAGACATTTGGCAAGGATCAGGTCGAAGTGACGAAGGTCGAAAACATTGACGGGAAATTGGTCTGGACACTCGTCGAGTGCGAATCGGGAGAAATGCTGATTGAGGGGTATCACCGCGTCAATCGAATCGGTCACTTTATCGCAACTGTGCCTTGGTACGGTGGTCAAAAGACCATTCCCTTTAGCTGAGCGGATCCGGATCGACTATCGTGCGACGAGCATGGTACGTTGAAATCGCCAATGCGGCGAAAGCGTCAGATCTCAGTGAGATATCGAGCTAAATCGCTTTGCCATTTCGGCAATCGTACCGTGAACCGGAAGACGCTCGACCTCGTCCCAACGTGCCAGGCGAATTCCAACACAAGTGTGCCAAACATGATCATCGCCATTCGGACCATCTTCGGGCAGGCCAAGCCCGCCGCGATCAAGATCGCCAACCTGCCCTATCCAAAGGCGATCGACACGACGGCAAGCCTGCAATAGGGATGGGCCGCCGATATTCGGCGGTGCCGAGCGGACGGATCCCGCACCTGGCGAACGCTTTGCCCCTACGATTGATGCGCCAAACTGTGTAGGCGCTCGTAGATGCTTCGATCAATCGTGATGCCGTCGCGCAGGTTGCGCTTCCGCTCCGCGTGCGATCGCTCCGACGGCAGGCGGATTTCATCGACACCTGCCAATCGCGGCGCAGCCTTGACTCGGGCAATGCTCGTCGAGAGCGCCTTTCGATACTCTGACAGTGGCACCAGCAAATCGGGCTGTATTGCCATCACCACGTAACTGGCGAAATCGGGGGCCTCTTCCGATCCGGCGAGGATGCCCAGCGCCTGCATTGCCAGCGCCAGCGCAAAGCCCTTGTGTCCACCAAAGTAAAGCAAAGCGCCGCGTTGGGCAGCTTCAGGATCCTGCGTTGGGTCGCCCTTGGCATCCAACGCAAGTCCCTCGGACAGCGGCTCGCCACGACGTACACGTAGGGCGAGATCTGAGTACATCAGCGATGACATGCCGACATCGACCAAAAGAGGATCTCCTTCCGTCGGAAATCCGAACGCTATGGGATTGGTTCCCATTGCACGAGCAGTTGAGCCTGGCGGAGCCACCAGGTGCCGTGCACTCACGGTGTGGATTCCGATCAGGCCTGCACGCGCAATCATCTCGACGTAATACGCGCTGCGTCCGCTCATCCACGTATTGTTGACGCCCACCAGCGCAAAGCCCGTCGCCCGAGCCTTGGCGATAGCGGCCTCGGCGGCGAGCTTCACCGTGTACATGCCATTCAAGCCACCGCCGTCAAACAGACTCGACATCGGCGTCTCGCGGCGAAGCGTAAAGGGCCCACGCACCGGATGGTCGCGTCGATACTCGACGACATTCAGGATCTTGGGCAGGCCCGAGTACTCGTAGCCGCAGAGCGCAGCTTCGACCATGTGGTCGGCCAGCGCCGTCGCCTCGGCTTCGTCGCACCCGCCACCGCGCAGCGCGCGCTCCGACAGTGCGCGCGCTTCGGCGGGCGCAAGGGACACGCGATCAGGGCCGGCCGCGGTCATGGCTTCGGCTTTGGCTGCGGGTCGGTAAAGCCAAACCAGCGGCGCGGCGTATCCCACAATATCCGCTGACGATTCCCCGGATCAGGAACCCATCGATCCAGTAGCGCCCGCGTGGGGCCGTAATCGACCCGCATGGGCAATCGTACAAAAGGCCAGTCCGATCCCCACACGCAGTTGTCCGGTGTAAAGGCGTCGATCAGCGCCTCCACAAACGGTTCGCAATCGGTGTACGGCCACGCCTGCTTCGAATAGCGAAACGGCCCGGAAAGCTTGATCGCCGCATTCCCGCGCCGGCCGAGTTCGAGTACCGCCGCAAATCCGGGCTGGTCGATGCCTCGACCCGGATCCGGGCAAGCGCAGTGATCGATGACGACGCGTATGCCAGCCTTGTCCAGGATAGGCAGGAGCTTCAGCACTTCGTCATCGTGAAAATAAATCTGGGCAAACCAGCCCAACGCCTTGATGCGTGCAACCAGCCGTGCACCCTCTTCTCCCTGCAGCGACGTCGCTCCAGAAAAAAGGGTATTGAATCTCGCACCCACCACGCCGCCGTCGGCCAGCAATTCGAGTTCGGCATCGGTCGTTTCATGCCCGACCAGCGCCACGCCCTTGAAATGGCCTTCGGAATGCGCAATCGCATCCAGCATGCACGCGTTGTTGGTGGCGTAGCCCGTGAAAGGATTGACCAGCAAGCCGTGGGTCATGCCGTGCGCCGCCAGCACCGTGCGAAACTCTGGCGCGGTTCCGCGCTCATTGGCCTGCGGCACGTATCCATGCGGATTCGTGAGTGGAAACCGCTCGGTGTCAAACACGTGCGCGTGACTGTCGACCGCCGGCGATGTGGACATGATCTGCCCTTACTCCGGCTGAATGCCGGCTTCCTTCACCAGCACGCTCCACGTCTTGATCTCATTGCGGAGGTAGACGCCGAATTCGTCGGGTCCGAGCGGCTGCACATCGAAGCCGATGGAAACAAGTTTGTCGCGCACTTCGGGGGTGGCAAGGGTGGCGCGCATCGCTTCATAGAGTTTGGTGGCCAGTGCCGGTGGCGTTTTGCCCGGGAGGAACAGGCCCGTCCACGCCGACACGTCGAAGTTGGGCACGGTATCGGCCAGGGGCGGAACATCGGGCAACAGCGATGACCGCTTGGGCATCGTCACCGCCAGTACGCGGGCCTTTCCCGCCTTCACCTGCGGCATGGAGATCGCAAAGTCGGCGATGGCCACCTGCACGTGATTGCCCACCAGATCGGCGATGGCCTGCGGGCTCGACTTGTAAGGCACGCTCACGATGTCGATGCCGGCACCGCGCTTGAACGTTTCCATCCCCACCAGCGTGGCGGTGTTGGGCGTGCCATAGGAAAGCTTGCCGGGATTGGACTTGGCATAGGCCACCAGTTCGGCCGCAGTGTTGGCCGGCACGCTGGGATTCACGATCAGGATGAACGGCAGCAAGCCGATGCGCGCCGCCGGCAACAGGTCGCGCACCGGGTCATAGGGCAACGACTTGTAGACGTTGGGATTGACGACGTTCACGCTCGCGCCACCGACAAGTACCGTCAGGCCATCGGGCGCTGCCTTGGCGACAAAGTCCGCGCCAATCGTGCCATTGGCGCCGGCGCGGTTGTCGATGACGATGGTCTGTCCCAATCGCTCGGCAATGCCCGGGGCGATGATGCGCGCCACGTTGTCGGTGTAGCTGCCGGCCGCGAACGGCACGATCCAGCGCACGACCGTGGGCGATTGCGCAAAAGCTGGGCCTGTCAGGGCCGCAACAAGCACGATGGCCACGACGCTGCGTCGTGACGAATGCAGAAAGGCGCGGCGCGACGCCGCACGAAGTGTTGCACTGATCATGTTGTTCTCCTCCTTCAGGCGCTGCTCTGGAGCCGCTCGGTGTCAGGCCCGCGCTGGCGGCTCGGCGGCAAACAGTTCGTCGTACTTCTTTTCGTAGGCGTGGTATTTCAGTGCTTCATACAGCTCCACCCGGGTTTGCATCTCGTCCAGCATCGATTTGGGCGTACCGTCACGCCGAATGATCTCGTAGATCCGCGTGGCCGCGTCGGCCATCGCACGGGCCGCCGACAACGGGAACAAGGCAGCAGCCACGCCCACTTCGCGTAACTCGGCTACGCTGAAACTGGGTGTCAGCGAAAACTCGGTGATGTTGGCCATCACCGAGTGCGGCCGCTTCAACGCATCGACGAACGCGCGGTATTGCGCAAGCTCGGTCACTGCCTCCGCAAAGATCATGTCGGCGCCCGCCTCCATGTAGACGCAGGCGCGATCAATCGCTGCGGGCAGGCCTTCCTTGGTCAGCGAGTCGGTGCGGGCAACGACAAAGAAAGCCTCATCCGTGCGCGCGTCCACGCAAGCCTTGATGCGATCCACCATTTCTTCGGTGCTCACCATCGACTTGTTGGGGCGATGGCCGCAACGCTTCAAGGCCACCTGATCCTCGATGTGCAGCGCTGCCGCGCCGTCCTTGACCAGGCCCTTCATCAGGCGCGCAATGTTGAATACGCCGCCGAAGCCCGTGTCGACGTCCACCAGCAACGGCAGGTCGCAGGCATCGGTGATGCGGCGCACGTTCTCCAGCACTTCACTCATGGTGGTGAGGGCGAGATCGGGCAGGCCGTAGGAATGCGTGGCCATCCCGCCGCCGGCCAGATAGATGGCCTTGTGGCCTGCGCGCTCGGCCAGAACAGCGCAGAACGGGTTGATAGTGCCGACGATCGTGAGCGGCTTTTCCGCGGCAAGTGCCGCGCGAAAGCGTGCACCTGGGGTGCCGCCCGGCACCGGACCATTGTCTATCAGCATGTTTCCTCCTGGCGCGACCGTCAAAAAGGTCGCTTCCGCCATTGTCACGCGTACTTCGGCGACCTACAATAGCGTTGCGCAGTGCGGAACGACCCTCGAAACCCGCCTTCGTCATCCGCGCCATGAACCCCGACCGTGAAAATGTAAACGCCGTCACGCGCGCCTTGCAGGTGCTCGATGCGTTCGATACGCATGAGCAGGGCATGTCGCTGGCCGAACTGAGTCGCCGGCTCGCCATGGGCAAGCCCACGTTGCTGCGTACGGCGCGCACGCTCGCGCGCTCGGGGTATCTCGTCCAGATGGAGGATCGGCGCTGGCGGCTGGGCCCGGCGGCTGGATGGCTTGGCGTCCGCTACCAGACATCATTCGACGCCAACGATGCGATCGACCTCGTATTGAGGCGGCTGGCTGGTGGCACCCGTGAGTCGGCGGCGCTGTTCATCATCGACGGCAACAGCCGCACGTGCGTGGCCCGGGTGGACCGCCCCAGTCTCAAACGCCTGCACATCCGCGCCGGCGAGATGCTGCCGCTCGATCGCGGCGCCTCCGGCCGCATCCTCACGGCGTTTTCGGGCGAACCGGGCGCGTTCTACGAAAGCATTCGACGCCGCGGTTTTTACGTATCACTTGGCGAGCGCGACCGCACGATGTCGAGCATCGCCGTACCCGTGATCGGCACGCGGCGGCGGTTGTTCGGTGCCGTGTGCGTGTCGGGCGAGGTCGATCGCCTGGGCGAGGACGCATTGCTGCGCCACCTGCCACGACTGCAGGTGGCGGCAACACAATTGTCGCGCGCCATCTCGGCGCCCACAGTCCGCCCCGAAGCAATCGTTGACCAGCGATGGCGGCTGCCGTCTTAGCGGTATCGAAGGGCGATCATCACGACGTCAAGCCCTGTCATCGAGCGGGCGCGCGGGCATCGATCTACGAATCGGAAAATTGCCTACGGTGGATCGTCCGCTGGTCCTACGCTCGCTCATTGTAGCCAGCGTACCTTGGGGTCTCTCCAACAGAACGAGATCACCCATGACCGACGCCCGCAACATCGCGCACGACAAGAAAGTGCTGCAAGAAAAGAAACACCACGGCAAGGACATCGCCCCCGGCGCGGACGAAAAGCCGCAACCGGGACGCAAGCCGCACCATAAACATCACGCCAAGGACGACGCTACGCCGTCGGAGACGCCCACGGTCACCAGCACCGAGGACGTCTGACAGGGCACGCCCTTTCTACTTGAGGGCACGCCCATCGTAATGATTCACCGGAACCGCCTCGATGTCGACGCCCTCGAGGCACCGGATATTGACCGCCGCCATCTTGTTGCCCTTCGGATCCACCCCTTCCCCAAACGGATGCATCCCGCACACCGGACAGAAGTGATGCTGGATGACGTGCTTGTTGAACGTATACGTGGCGAGATCGGCAACCGGCGTGTTCAGCTGCAGCTGGTCGCGTGGCACGAACCACATCAACACGCCTTTGCGCGAACAGATGGAGCAATTGCACGCCGTCGCGCCTTTGATTTCCCCATCGACGTCGAAGGCAATGCGGCCGCAGTGACAGCTACCGTGATAGGTCATGATTCCGGTCCTGGTTGAATGTCGTTGAGTGCGACTACTGTCGTGGCATCGGTTTCCAGATCCCCAGCATCGCGCCGGTGGGATCAATGAGGATGGCCAGCCATCCCATGCCGGGCACTTCCATCTTGTCCTTGCACACGGTGCCGCCCAGCGCCTTGGCCTTTGCAACGGACGCATCGATGTCGTCGACCAGCACATAGGCCATCCACATCGACGGCGCGCCAGGCATCATCTGCTGCATGATGCCGCCGCCGGTGCCATCGCCGACCTGGATCATCGTGTAGTCGCCCGTTGCCATCTTCATGTCTTCCAGCTTCCAGTCGAAGAGCTTCGAATAGAAAGCCTTCGCCTTGCCGACATCGGTGGTGCTCAGTTCCACGTGCACGAATGGGTTGGCCATGGTGATGCTCCTGTGCGTGAAAGGGGTGCTACTGGGAAAGATACTTGTCCAGGCCGGCGATACAGCCGTTCCAGCCGATTTGGTGGCGATCGCGTGACGCGGTATCGGCGAACCGATCGTGCGTGAGCAGCAGCTCGGTGCCCTGCCCCGCCGCCCTGAACTCGAGCGTGACCAGCGACTCGCGCTCGGGCGTGCTTTCCCACGCCCACGTGAACACGAGCTTGCGATTGGGCTGCACGACGCGATACACGCCGCCCACGCAATGGGTCTGTCCGTCGGGCCCATGCATCACGATGCGATAGCAGCCGCCCACCCGCAGGTCGAGGGTGATCTCCGGCTCTGCAAAGCCCTCGTGCGGGCGCCACCAGAGCTTCAGTTGCGCTGGGTCCGTCCACGCCGCGTAGACGGCGGCGACCGGCTGCTTGTAGACGCGTCGGATGTCGAGGCGGGTGAATTCTTCGGTGCTGGTTTCCATGGAGGATTGTCCTTGGTGTCGAGGTACGAGCCGAGGCGGTCGAGTTGGGTGTTCCAGAACGCTTCGTGGTGGTCCAGCCACTTCAGCGCGCCCTTCAACGCGCCACCTTTGAGGCGGCAGTTGACGACGCGTCCGATTTTGTTGCGTTCGATGAGACCCGCCTCCTCAAGAATGCGCACGTGCTTGATGAAGCCGGTCAGTGACATGCGGAAGGGATCGGCCAGCGCGCCGATGGATTGCTCGCCGGCACGCAACCGTGTGAGTACGGCTCGGCGCGTGGGGTCGGCCAGTGCGCTGAAAATGTCGTCGAGGCGGGTGCTTGTATAGTGAACCATATGGTTCACTTTATGCCGACCCTGTGGGCCTGTCAATACCTCGCGTTAGGAGCCTGCGCCCTTCAGCAACGGATACGGATTGATGGCAACGCCCTTCCACCACTCCTTGCCCGGCGGCAATTGCGTGATGCCAAAATGCAGATGCGGCGCGGTTGCAGAGGCATTGCCCGTGCTGCCGACATAGCCCAGAACATCCCCACGCTGCAACAGGTCGCCCTCGCGCAAGCCCTGGGCATACGCATCCAGGTGCGCGTAGTAATACACGACCTTCTGGTCGCGATCCGTCTGATAGACGGTGAGTCCACCGGGAATGCTGGTGAAGAGTTTGACCACGCGACCTTCGTCGGTGGCCACGACCGGGGTGCCGCGCCGCGCGGGAATGTCGATGGCTTCGTGCGAATTGCCGCCACGCGATGCGGAAAAGGTGTCGCGAAGCTCATGCGGCATTACACCCACTACGGGCACGAGCAGCCGGCGCTCGGCCAATCGCGTTGCAACAGCCGCAGTGTCCTCCATGGCCACCGCAGCTGCGGCCACACCGGGCGCAACCAGCGGCCCGCCGTGCACCGCGGCGCCCGCCATCGCGACGACTGTCCAAGCGAGCGCGATGCTACGTCGTGCGGCGCGGCGCGCCATTATCGTTCCCGGACCTCCATCACATAGCCCGCGTTGACCAGCGTCGACAGCCGCGCCGCATCCCAGTTGGTGAGGTGCAGGCAGCCGTGGGTTTCCTCGCGGCCGACCGAAGCCGGCGACGGTGTGCCATGGATACCCCAGTGCGGCTTGCTGAGACCGATCCAGACGTTGCCCACCGGATTGTTCGGGCCCGGGGCAAGATCGACTTTTACATAGGTTGGCTTGGCATCCCAGAGCAGCGCGGGATCGTAGGTGAAGACGGGATCATTCACCTCGTTGGCGATCTTCATCGATCCCAGCGGCAGCGGGTCGTGCCGTCCACCGACGCTGACCGGAAACTGCGCGACGATGCGACCTTCACGATCGTTCACCTGCAACGTGTGCGTTGCCTTCAGGACGGTGATCGACGCGCCTTTGCCGGAAGGCTTGGTGCCCAGGACGTCCGGCACGATGATCGCGTCGCCGGCCCTGAATTTCTTGCCCGGATTGAGCGTACGCAACAGCGCGGGACTGCAGTGGAATTTCTCGCCGAGCGCTTCGGGCAATGACTCGTAGTCGAGGTGCTTGAGCGTGGCCCGTTCCATCATGTTGGCGGGGATGCGCACAAAGGGCCCTGCCGCGTCGGCATCCGTAATGACGTAGGTCGTCAGTCCGTTGCCTGAACCCGGGTCCAGCGCCCGCCACGTGGCCTGGTCGATGCGCCCCGTTACGGTGAGGCCATTTGCCTTCTGGAATCCGGCCACCGCCTTGCGCATGTTGTCGCGAAAGCTGCCATCAATCTCACCCGGCGAAAACCACACGCGGTCGAGCAGCACCTGCGCATGCACGACGGCAGCACCGCGCGCGCCGACGGTCAACGCCGGCAGGTGGCTGGCCGTGGACGCATGCCCGGACGGAGGCTCGACCGCAGCTCTTGACGCAGGCACGGCTGCCGCCGCCGTCGCCGCGATGGTGACCGCGCAAGCGGCGACCGCGATGCGTTGCGACCAGACAACCTTGCCGTTGCGGCCCCATCCGAAATCTCGTTGCAGCGGACTCATCATCCACGCTCCCCTCAGGTGTAGGAGCACGCTACGCCGACCGACCGCTTTCCACCATAGGCGAGAATGCGACCCGACGTAGGACGGCACGCCGTCAGGGTGCCTGCAACCGCCGGATCAGCGCATCGATCATGTCCTCGCCATCGAACGACTTGAGCCGGCTCTGGCGCAGCGCGAGCGCAAGCTCAGGCCGCGGCAGCGACTGGTAGTCGCCGCGGATCAGGACGCCTGCAATGGCACGTTGCACGTCCACCGTCTTGGCCAGTGGAAAGAGCCGCGCCAGTGCCTTGAGACTCTCGCGATCCGACACGGGTTGGCGCGCCAGCGCATTGAGCGCGCGGACCTGCGCATCCGACCCTTGCATCTGCGTGATGCCGGTCGCGACCATGCGAATCTCGTTGCCATCGGCAAGGGGCCGATGCCGCAGGTAGATTTGGGCCATCTGCACGTCATCATCATCGCGGCTGGTCAGCGCGCGCAGAACCCGCGCATGGGCATCCGCGCTGCCGAGGCACGCAAACAGCGCGGCATTGCGCACGTTGGCCACCTGCGCAGGCGTGGGTTGCAGCCGATGCAGTTCGCCGTCCAACCGACGATCCTGGTTGAGCTCGCAGGCCAGATTGACCTCGGCCGCGGTCACGCCGCTCCTGGCAATCTGTTCGCCGAACATCGCCACGATCTCGGCGCGGTGGTCGGCCACCGACAGCCAGCCCAGCGATCGGGCCAGATCCACCATGCGCGCGCGCACGGCCGGCGCGTCGGTATCGCGGGCAAATTCCAGGTAGCGGCTGCGTGCGGTCGCGTCGTGTCCGATGTCCTCCAGCACCGCCGCCACGGCGGGCAACTGGCGCTCCGTCGCGCCCAGCGTGGCAGAATACTTCTCGATGTGATCTAAAAACAGCCGCACTTCCGCCATGTCGCGTTGCATCAGCTGATGCACGAAATTCAACTTCTGCGCCGGCGCCAACCGATCATCGGCAAACTGGCACACATCGCGGCGAAAGCCTGCACGCGGATCGGCCTCGTTGAACCCCGCCGCCATCGTCATCGACGCGGGTGCAAACAGGCTCAGTAGCCGGGCGCTGGGCCGGCCGCTGCCGACCTCACCCCCGCCGCCTGACAGGAAATGGCGCTCCAGCAGCGGCCCTGCGGTCTTGCCCAGCGGCGCCTTGGACGAAAAGCCGTAGATCACCGGCACGTCCTTAAAGATATGACGCATCCGGTCGCGGTTGCTCTCGCCGTGACGCTCGCCCAGCAGGCGCGCCAGGTTTTCCGCATCCGCCGGCGAGTGTCCGGTGCGCACCAGGCTGCGCGCGATTTCCGACGACGCGCTGCGCATCGCCTCCGCGTTCAACGTGTTGCAGCCGAAGAGATAGACCTCTTTCAGTTCCGAAAAGAGGCCAGGACAGGAGTCGCTGCAGGCCACCCGTTCCATCTCGTCGACCGGCAGGAATTCGCGCGCATCCAGACGATCGGTATAGAACTCCGTGCCCCCATCGAAGTGGCCGGATATCAGCAGTACATCGCATTTGACGCCGGCGCGGCACGCCGAGGCGAGCCAATCGGGACGGCCGCGCTCGATGAGCTCGACGAAATCGAAGTCGCCCTTGGGCAGGTACTTGCGGAAGATGTCGCGTTCATCCGGCGAATTGACCGTGATGGTGCACACCGTCTGCTTCCCGGCCAGCGCCGGGGAGGCGAACACCACCATCAGCAGTGCCGTGAGCGCGAGCTGCGCCCACGACGACAGGGTGATCCACGACGGGCAACGGAGCGAAGTCACCCGGCAGTATTGCACGACAAGTTACCGCCTCGACGGGGCAACGCCGCAATGGCCCGCGGCGGCGCCAATTTTGGTGCGATTGTCGCTTTTGTAGGACGATACGTGCCGACGCAGCGATCCTGCAGCCGTGCCGACCGCGCTACATGGTTTCCAGCCGCCTGATCAGCACGTCGATCACATCGGGACCCTGGCCCGACTTCAGGCGATGCACCCGCAGCGTCTGCGCGAGTTCAGGTCGCGCCATCGCGGTGTAATCGGCGCGAATCAGGACGTCAGCGATCGCCATCTGCACGCCGGGCGACTCGGCCACCGGATACAGCCGCGCCAATTCGTCGAGACTGGCGCGATCGGACAAGCGCAGACGGGCGAGCGAC
>JANMCS010000449.1:0-8626 GCA_031361405.1 Betaproteobacteria bacterium | reverse complement strand
CGGATGGGTGAGGCGGCGGGCGTGCGCATGTCGCTGGTGCAGTCGATGGCGGTGGCCGTGCCGCTGACCTTCGGTGCGCTGGGCGCGACGGTGGGCATGACGCCGGTGTTCTGGTCAGTGGGGGTGTGCCTTGCGACCGGCGGGTGGCTGACCAAGCGTACGCGTTGAACGATGTTGACCTCGCGTGAACTAAACCCGTAGGCGAGGCTTCAGCCTCGCGTGGCGCTGCGCGAGGCTGAAGCCTCGCCTACCGATAGCAGCCATCGCGCGTATGGCTTACGCCGGCACGCGGGTCTGCGATAATCGCGCCCCCTGAACCTTCGAATGGGCAACATTGATCGGCCCCATCACCTTCGTGCGTCGTGTCGCGGGACGCTTGAGCAATGTCGGCTGGGCGCGCGCCGCCGGCAGCCTCGCGTTCACGACGCTGCTCGGCCTGGTGCCGCTGGTCACGGTTGCGTTCGCGTTCGTCGCGCAGTTTCCGGTGTTCCAGGATTTCCTGCGCGTGCTCGAGAATTTTCTGTTGCGATACATGCTGCCGGAAAGTGCCTCTGCGATCGTCCATCGCTATGTGCTCGGCCTGGCGACGGAGGCCGCGTCGGTGAAAGGCATCGGGATCGTCTTCGTCGTCATCACCGCGACGCTGGTCGTGGCGATGGTGGAGGACGAGATCAACGTCATCTGGGGTATCCCGCAGAAGCGTCGACTGCATCGACGCATGTTGGTGTACGTGGCCGGGCTCACTGCGGGCCCGGTGCTGGTGGGAGCCGCCATCTCGTTCATCATGTGGGGACTGGAGCACACCGTCGTCAAGGCGCCGCTGCCGCACCAGACGATCAACGCGATCCTGGGTCCCATCCCGTTCCTGTTCACGGCGGTCGGATTCACCGCGCTTTACAAGATTGCGCCGGCCCGCAACGTGCCGTGGCTGCACGCACTGATCAGTGGCGTGCTGGCCACCGCGGCCTTCGAGGCGGTGAAGACGGGCTTTGCATGGTATGTCGCGAACATCGCAGGCTACGAACTGATGTACGGCGCACTGGCCGCATTTCCGGTGCTCCTGATGTGGATCTTCCTGTTCTGGCTGATCGTGCTCGCGGGCGCGGCAGTGACCGCGGCGTTGACCGATGGCGGCGGGAAGAATCGCGCCTGAAAGGCGGGCACCGGCTTGCCGGTTTACAATGCGCACGATACATTGCGCTGGTTTTTCGCTGAGGAGTCATCCCCCGTGTGGTCCATCATTCAGGCAGCAGGTTGGCCAATCTGGCCGCTCATCCTTGCGTCGGTCGTTGCGCTGGCGTTGATTTTCGAGCGTCTCTGGTCGCTGCGCACATCGGTGGTGGCGCCACCCGGGCTCGTGGATCGCGTGCTGGGCGAATACCGGCAGCAGGGCGCCTCGCCGGAACTCATTGCGAAAACGGCCGCCGCCGGCCCGCTCGGCCGCATCCTCGCCGCGGGTCTTGTCAACGTGAAGTCGCCGCGGCCAGTGATGAAGGAAGCCATCGAGGAAGTGGGACAGGTCGTCACGCACGACCTCGAGCGCTTCCTGACCACGCTCGGCACCATCGCCGCGATGTCGCCGCTGCTCGGCCTCTTCGGCACGGTGATCGGCATGATCGAGATCTTCGGCTCGCAAAGCTCCAGCGCGTCCAATCCCATCCAGCTGGCGCAGGGCATCTCGATCGCGCTCTACAACACGGCGATGGGCCTGATCGTGGCCATTCCGGCGATGATCTTCTACCGCTATTTCCGCGCCAAGGTGGATGGCCTGGTCGTCGAGATGCAGCAGCAGGCGATCAAGCTCGTCGACTACGCGCACGGGGAACGGCAGTGACGGAGCGCCGGCCTTGAACCTGCGCGGCAATCGCGTCCGCGAGGACCCCGAGATCAACTTCATTCCGTTGATCGACGTCCTGCTCGTCATCCTGATCTTCCTGATGGTGACCACCACCTACCAGCGCGTGGCCGAACTGCAGATCACGTTGCCGGAGGCCGAAGCCGATGCGGCCAAGCAGCGGCCGAAGGAAATCAACGTCGGCATCGACGCGCAGGGACGCTACGTGATCGACAAGTCGGTGTTCACGTTCACGACGATCACGGCGCTGGCCGACATGCTGAAGCGCACCGCCGCGGATGCGAAGGAGCCCGTGGTGATCATCAATGCCGACGCCAATGCCACGCACCAGTCGGTCATTCACGTGATGGAGGCGGCGCGGCAGGCGGGTCTCGTGCATATCACGTTTGCAACGCAGGCGCCGGCGAAATGAGCCGGTCCACTTCGCGCCCGGCGCGCGGCGGGTCGGTCCCCGGCGTAAACCGGTCCGCCTGACGGCGCCGGGCCACGCTGCCCGCAGCACGTGCCGTCAGCCCGCGTGAGCTTCACCGAACGCATCGTTGCCACGTGGTACGCGCCGCGCGTGACGCCGTTGGCCGCGCTGTTGTGGCCACTATCCCTTGTCTATCGCCTCGTCGTCGCGCTGCGGCGTGCGCTGTTTCGCGGCGGGATGCTGCGCACGGTACGACTGCCGGTGCCGGTGGTGATCGTCGGCAACATCACCGCGGGTGGTGCCGGCAAGACGCCGCTGGCGTGCGCGCTGGTCGAGGCGCTGCGCGAGCGCGGCTGGCGCCCCGGCGTGATCAGTCGCGGCTACGGCGGCAGCGCCGATACGGCAACGGCGGTGGTGGCCACCTCCGATCCGCGCGTGGTTGGCGACGAGCCGCTCATCTTTGCCGCGATGAACCTTCCGGTGTGGATCGGCCGCGATCGCGTCGCGGCGGGTGCGGGTCTGGTCGCGGCGCATGCCGAATGCAATGTCATCGTGGCCGACGACGGCCTGCAGCACTACCGGCTGGCGCGCACGATGGAAATCGTCGTCGTCGACGCGGTTCGCGGCTTCGGGAATGGCCTGATGTTGCCTGCGGGCCCGCTCCGCGAAGCGCCCGCACGGATGCAGGAAGCGGATGCTGTGGTGCGGCTGGTGGCGCCTGGGACGCCGCCCGAACCGGCGCCCGACGGCCGGGCCACGCAGATGCAACATGAGGCGCTGCCGTGGCGCAATCTGGTCGAGCCGGCGCACGTCGCCGTGGTGGCGGATTGGCGCGGGCAAGCGGTGCACGCCGTATGCGGAACGGGCAATCCCGAGCGTTTCTTTGCCATGCTGCGTGCGCAGGGCATCGCGGCGCACGAGCACGCGTTACCCGATCACCATGCCTTCGCGCCGGCGGATATTGCCTTCCCGGGCGCTGCGGCAATCCTGATGACGCAGAAGGACGCGGTAAAATGCACGGGCTTCGCGGACGCGCGCTGCTGGTATTTGCCGGTGCGCGCGCAGGTCGACCCGGCGCTGATCGCATTGGTGGAGGAGAAGATCCGTGGATTCGAAGTTGCTTGAAATGCTCGTGTGCCCGGTCACCAAGGGCCCGCTGCAATTCGATCGGGAGAAGCAGGAATTGATCTCCAAATCGGCCCGGCTTGCCTATCCGGTGCGCGACGGCATTCCGGTGATGCTCGAGGAAGAGGCGCGCAAGTTGACGCCCGCCGAGTACGAATGAACTGATGGGACCGCTGACCTGCCTTCGCCGCGGGGATGCGGCCCGCGGCCCGTGACGCGGTCAATTCCGACCTGGCCGCCGTGTCCTTCACGATCCTGATTCCCGCGCGCTATGCCTCGACGCGCCTGCCGGGCAAGCCGCTGGCCGATCTCGCGGGCAAGCCGATGATCGTGCGCGTGGCCGAGCGCGCGCGGCTAAGCGGTGCCACCCGGGTGGTGGTGGCCACCGATGACGAGCGCGTGCGCGCTGCCGTGGCCGCGCATGGCTTCGACGTGTGCATGACCCGCGCCGATCATCCAACAGGCACCGATCGGCTGGCGGAGGCCGCGTTGCAATTGGGTCTCGCCGACGATGCCATCGTGGTCAATGTGCAGGGCGACGAACCGCTGCTCGATCCGGCGCTGATGCGGCGGATGGCGGAGCTGCTGGCCGCGCGGCCCGAGGCCGCGATTGCCACGGCGTGCCATCCGCTCGACGATCCGGCCGAAGCGTTCAACCCCAACGTGGTGAAAGTGGTGCTGGATGCCACCGGCGCGGCACTGTATTTCAGCCGCGCGCCGATACCATGGGCACGCGATGCCTTTGCCGCGTCGCGTGATGTCTTGCCCGAAGGGCTGCCCTTCCATCGCCACTACGGCCTTTATGCGTATCGCACGTCGTTCCTGCGCGTCTTTCCGACGTTGCCCGTCGCGCCCATCGAACGCTTTGAGGCGCTGGAACAACTGCGCGCGCTGTGGCACGGCTATCGCATCGTCGTGGAGGTCACGCATGGCACGCCGGCGCCCGGTATCGATACGCCCGAGGATCTGGCGCGGGTGCGGGCGATTTTCGCGGCGGGAACGGCGTCGTGAGGCGCGTTGACCGCACTGGCGAATGCGGCGAGAATCGGACGAGGCCGCCGGGGGACCGCCCGGCCCGTGTGGGCGCCCGTCGCCGTTGCGGCAACGGCTCCGAATTTCACGTCCTTTCACTTCCGGCATCCTCATGCGATTGATCCTTCTCGGTCCGCCCGGCGCGGGCAAGGGCACCCAGGCCACCGCCATCAAGGAGACCTATGGCATCCCGCAGATCTCCACCGGCGACATGCTGCGCGCGGCGGTGAAGGCGGGCACGCCGATGGGAATGGCGGCCAAGCAGATCATGGATAGCGGCGGCCTCGTCTCCGACGACATCATCATCGAGTTGGTCCGCGATCGTTTGCAGCAGCCCGATTGCGGCAACGGTTATCTCTTCGACGGCTTCCCGCGCACGATTCCGCAGGCCGAGGCCATGAAGACCGCCAGCGTGCGCATCGACTACGTGCTGGAGATCGCAGTGCCCGATTCGGCGATTGTCGAGCGGATGAGCGGCAGGCGCGTGCATGTCGCCTCAGGGCGCACCTATCACCTCAAGTTCAATCCCCCGGCGACGCCGGGCAAGGATGACGTCACCGGCGAGGAATTGATCCAGCGCTTGGACGACAGCGAAGCCACGGTATTGAACCGTCTCGACGTCTACCACCGGCAGACCGAGCCCCTGGTCGAGTACTACGCGCGCTGGGGCGCGACCGGCGATGCGCTGGCCCCCAAGTACCGCAAGGTGGAAGGCGTGGGCAGCATGGACGCGGTGCGCGACGCGTGCCTGGCGGCGCTGAAGTCGTAAGCGCTGGCGTGGAAGCGTCCTGGTCATGACCCGTCGCAACGCTTTCTACGCGCAGTCAGGCGGCGTCACCGCCGTCATCAATGCCAGCGCCGCAGGCGTGATCGAAACGGCGCGCCAGCACCGCGATCGCATCGGCAACGTGTACGCCGGGCGCAACGGCATCATCGGCGCGCTGACCGAAGACCTGATCGATACCAGACGCGAATCGGCGCGCGCCATTGCCGCGTTGCGCTACGCGCCGGGCGGCGCCTTCGGTTCGTGCCGCTACAAGTTGAAGGGCTTCGACCAGAATCGCGCGCAGTACGAGCGCCTGCTGGACGTGTTCCGGGCGCACGACATCGGCTATTTTTTCTACAACGGCGGCAACGACTCCGCCGACACCTGCCTCAAGGTGTCGCAGATTGCCGCCGCGCTGGGATATCCGCTGCTGGCCGTGCACGTGCCCAAGACGGTAGACAACGACCTGCCGATCACCGACAACTGTCCGGGCTTCGGTTCGGTGGCCAAGTACGTGGCCACGTCGATGCGCGAAGCGGCCTTCGACGTCGCATCGATGGCGCGTACATCGACCAAGATCTTCGTGCTCGAAGTGATGGGTCGCCACGCGGGCTGGATCACGGCCGCGGTGGGCATGGCCGACGACGCGGACACGCCCATTCCATTGGTGCTGCTGTTTCCCGAAGTGCGCTTCGACGAGGCCACGTTTCTCGCCGCAGTCGACGCCAAGGTCAGGCGTTTTGGCTACTGCTGCATCGGGGTGTCCGAGGGCCTGCTCGATGCGCAGGGCGCGCTGATGGCGGAGGCCGGCACCAAGGACGCGTTCGGCCACGCGCAGCTGGGCGGCGTGGGACCGCTGATCGCCATGCGGGTCAAGGACCGACTGGGCTACAAGTATCACTGGGCGGTGGCCGACTACCTGCAACGCTCGGCACGGCATCTCGCCTCGAAGACGGACGTGCTGCAGTCTTATGCGGTGGGCAAGGCCGCGGTCGAGATGGCGCTGCAGGGACGCAATGCCGTGATGCCCGCGATTATCCGCGTGTCCGACCATCCGTATCGCTGGAAGATTGAAGTCGCGCCGCTGGCCCGTGTGGCCAACGTCGAAAAGATGCTGCCACGCTCGTTCATCACGCGCGACGGCTTCGGCATCACGGCGAAAGCGCGCGCCTACCTGCGCCCGCTGATGCTGGGCGAGGATCCGCCGCCATTTCGCAACGGCTTGCCGCAGTACGTGCGCCTGCGCAATATCGCGGTACCCAAACGCCTCGTTGCCACCTTCACCCTCTGATCCCATTCCGGAGTACCCGCCATGAGCACGACCATCGAATATTTTTTCACGCCTGTGTCACCGTGGGCTTACCTCGGGCATGAACGATTCGTGGCGCTGGCGCGGCAGCATGGCGCCACCGTGGTGGTGAAGCCGATGGACCTGGGCAAGGTGTTTCCGGTGTCGGGCGGATTGCCGCTGGCCAAGCGCGCGCCGCAGCGGCAGGCCTATCGGCTGCAGGAAGTGGCGCGGTGGCGCGATTTTCTCGGGGTTCCGATCAACATCCAGCCGAAATTCGCGGCCTCGGGGCCGGAATTGGCGTCGTGGCTGGTCCTGGCGGCGCGGGAAGTCAGCGCCGACAACGCGCTGGCGCTGGCGGGGGGCGTGATGCGCGCGCGCTGGGCGGAGGAACGGGATATTGCCGATCCCGTGACGCTGACGCAGATCGCCACGGCGCTCGGGCAGGATGGTCCGGCGTTGCTGGCGCGGGCGACTTCACCCGCCATTGCCGCCGCCTACGACGCGTCATCGCAGGACGCCATCGACCGGCAGGTCTTCGGTGCCCCCACCTACGTCGTCGGGGACGAACTTTTCTGGGGACAGGACCGGTTGGACTTCCTGGCCCGCAAACTGGCAAAATAGCGTGTTTGTTCCGGTCGGGAACCCCCGGCCGGGGATTGACGGATGACTTGTCGGGGCCTCTTGGCCGTCGGCGGTCCGTTTCGGGGGAATTGGTCGCGCCCAGCGGCACATAATCGGGCGCACCACGCGTGGGGAAGAGGCGTTGCGGGCCGCAGGTCGGGCCAAACATCGCAGCGTATGCCGCGCGTCACACAACAAGGGAGCATTACAAGCCATGTCCAATGGACTCATTTTCGCGCTGCTGTGCGCGGTGGCGGCGATCGTCTATGGCGGTCTCTCCATCAAATGGATTCTCGCCAAGCCGGCCGGGAATGCGCGGATGCAGGAAATCGCTGCCGCCATCCAGGCGGGTGCCTCGGCGTATCTCAATCGTCAGTACATGACGATCGGCATCGTCGGCGTCATCCTCTTCGTCGTCATCTGGTTCGCGCTGGGCGGACGCACGGCCGGCGGCTTCGCGGTCGGTGCGATCCTGTCGGGTCTCGCGGGCTACATCGGCATGAACGTGTCGGTGCGCGCCAACGTGCGTACCGCCGAAGCCGCGCGCACGGGCCTCAATGAAGCGCTGGCGGTGGCGTTTCGCGGCGGTGCCATCACGGGCATGCTGGTCGTGGGTCTGGGCATGCTGGGTGTCGCCGGCTTCTACTGGTTCCTGACGGGATCGGCGCATTGGGCGCCGCAGCCGAAGGGCGAGAGCCTGCATCACATCATCCAGCCGCTGGTCGGCCTCGCGTTCGGCGGCTCGCTGATCTCGATCTTCGCGCGGCTTGGTGGCGGCATCTTCACCAAGGGCGCGGACGTCGGCGCGGATCTCGTCGGCAAGGTGGAAGCAGGCATTCCCGAAGATGATCCGCGCAATCCCGCGGTGATCGCGGACAACGTCGGCGACAACGTCGGCGACTGCGCGGGGATGGCGGCGGACCTCTTTGAAACCTACGCGGTGACCATCGTGGCCACGATGCTGCTGGGCGCGCTGCTGCTGCCCACCGTCGCGGATGCCGCGGTGCTGTATCCGCTGGTGCTGGGCGGCTTCTCGATCCTGGCGTCCATCGTCGGCTGCTACTTCGTCAAGGCGAGCCCGGGCGGCAAGATCATGAACGCGCTGTACAAGGGCCTCGCGGTCGCCGGCATCATCTCGGCGATCGGCTTCTGGTTCATCACCGACCGGATGACGGGCAGCTTTGCATCGGTTGACCCGCTGCTGACGCCCATTCGCCTGTTCGGCGCCGCCGTCGTGGGTCTCGTCCTGACGTCGCTGATGGTCGTGATCACCGAGTACTACACCGGCACCGACTTCAAGCCGGTGAAGCACATCGCGCAGGCATCGACCACGGGACACGCCACCAACATCATCGCCGGCATCGGCATCTCGATGAAGGCCACGGCGTGGCCGGTGCTGTCGGTGTGCGCGGCCATCCTGATGTCGTTCTGGTTCGCGGGCCTCTACGGCATCGCGATCGCGGCGACGTCGATGCTGTCGATGGCGGGCATTGTCGTGGCGCTCGACGCCTACGGTCCGATCAC
>JANMCS010000431.1:0-6267 GCA_031361405.1 Betaproteobacteria bacterium | reverse complement strand
GCCAGTCGAGCAATTCGGACGTTGAGGGCTTTTTCTTCAGACCCGGCACTTCGCGCAGATCGAAGAACACTTCGAGCGCCTCCCGCAGCAGCGTCTTCTTCAGGCCCGGATAGTGCACGTCGACGATGCGCTCCATCGTGTCGCGATCAGGAAAGCGGATGTAGTGGAAGAAGCAGCGCCGCAGGAACGCGTCGGGTAGTTCCTTTTCGTTGTTCGACGTGATCACCACCAGCGGCCGCTTCTTCGCGCGGACGGTCTGGTGCGTTTCGTAGACGTAGAACTCCATCCGGTCAAGTTCGCGCAGCAGGTCGTTGGGAAACTCGATGTCGGCCTTGTCGATCTCGTCGATCAGCACCACCGAGGGCGCGTCGCTCTCGAAGGCCTGCCACAGCACGCCACGGTTGATGTAGTTGCCGATATCCGCCACGCGCGCATCGCCCAGCTGCGAATCGCGCAGCCGCGACACCGCGTCGTATTCGTAGAGCCCCTGCTGCGCCTTGGTGGTGGACTTGACGTGCCACTGGTGCAGCGGCCGCCCGAGGGCGCGCGCCACTTCCTCGGCCAGCAGCGTCTTGCCGGTGCCGGGCTCGCCCTTGATCAGCAATGGGCGTTCGAGCGCCAGTGCGGCGTTGACCGCCAGCATCAGGTCGGGCGTGGCGACGTAGGTATCGGTACCTTCAAAGCGCATGACGGGTGCCTGGAGCGAAGTGAACCGCCATGGTAGCCGAAATCAAGACCACGCCAATTGCAGCACCCACACCGAGACCATGCCTACCGCCAGCGTCTTCAGCGTGCTGCGGGTGACGAAGGCGCAAGCCGCGGCCACGGCCGCGGCGATCACCTTCGGCGTGGTGAAGTCGGTGTCGGCGCCCTGCCAGTCGATCACCATCGGCAGGATCAGCGCCGTCAGCATCGCGGCAGGCACGTACTTGAGCGCACGCGCCAGCAGCGGCGGCACGCTGCGCCGCGCAAATACGGCGATGAAGGACAGGCGCGACAGGTAATTCAGCGCACCCACGATCAGGATCACGGCCCAGAGCTTCAGCGTGGTGTCCATCGTTCCCGCGCAAAGTCAGCGAGCGTGCCCGCCAGGATGCCGAGCATGCCGGCGACGATCAGGTTGAGGCGCATCGGCAGGTCGGAGAGCAGCAGCACCGCCACGCCGGCCGTGAGTGCCGCGATCACCGCCGGCGCATCGCGGAACAGCGGCGCCACCAGCGCGATGAAGCACAGCGGCACGGCAAATTCGAGCGACCACGCCGACGGGATCAGGTTGCCGGCGAAGAATCCCACCATACAGGTGATCTGCCACACCGACCACAACGCCATACCGCAACCGAGGAAGTGCATACCGGCCGCATGCCGGTCATCGCTCGCATTGAACCGGCGCACCGCCACCGCGAACGCCTGGTCGGTCAGCAGGAACGCGAGGCCCTTCTGCATCCGTGGCGGCAGCGGCTTCAAATAGGGCGCCATCGCCGCGCTGTACATCAGGAAGCGCAGGCCCAGCACCAGGCAGGTGAGCACGATCACCAGCAGCGGCGCGTTGGCTGCCACCAGTTGCGCCGCAACGATCTGCGCCGCACCGGAAAAGATGATCGCGCTCATGCCGAGCGAGCCGAGCCAGTTGGCACCCGCCGCCGCGGCGCCCACGCCGCATACGAGGCCGAACGGGGCCAGCCCGACACAGGCGGGCAGCATCTCGGTGAAGCCGTCGCGAAAGTCCTTCGAGGCGATCAAGTGGCGCATGAATGGCGAAGGGGAGGCAGGTGGCCTCCCCTTGCCGGCGAATTATAGCGGCACGGGGGCGCACCCGGCGCCCCGCCTTCAGCCTTTCACGCCACCACTGGTCAACCCGCCCACCACCCGCTCCTGGAACAGCGCAATGATGATGCAGATGGGCACGATCGCAATGATCAGCGCCGCCGAGATCAGCGGCCAGGGGAATGCAAACTCGCCCTGATACAGCGTGATGCCCACCGAGAGCGTGCGCATCGATACGCGGTTCATCATCGTCAACGCGAGCAGGAATTCGTCCCACGCGTTGACAAAGGCCAGGATGGCTGCGGTGAAGACCCCCGGCGCCGACAACGGGATCACGATCTTGAACAGCGCCTGCACGCGGGAGCACCCGTCAATCATGGCCGCCGCCTCGAGGTCCGGTGGAATGTCCTGGAAGAAACTTGCCATCACCAGCGTGCACACTGGCAGCGACAGGACCGCATACGGCAGGATCAACGCGAGGTAGGTGTTGAGCAATCCAAGCTCGCGCATCACTTTGAACAGCGGCACCATCAACGAGATCAGCGGGAACATCGCCACCGCCAGCAGCACCGACATGATGAGATTGCGGTACGGCATGCGCAGCCGCGTCAGCGCATAGGCGGCGAGCGCCCCCACCGTCACGCACAGCGCGGTGGACAGCGAAGCCACGACGAAGCTGTTCCACATGAAGCGCAGGATGGGCTGGGCCGTGAACGCCGTCTCAAAATTGTCGAGCGTGGGCATCTGCGGCAGATAGGTGATCGGGCTCTTGATGAGCTCGGTCTCGGTCTTCAGCGCGGTCAGGAAGATCCACATGGCGGGAAAGAAGCCGTTGACCGCGACGATGATCGCGGAGAACCACACGACGGCCTTGCGATTGAAGCGGAAGCCGTCCATCAGATCCGCCGGGCCGACCCAGGGAGCGGACGCGCCCCCGTGGGAGGCAGAGAGCGAAGCGAACGTGGGGGTAGATTCATGTCAATCCTCGCCTGAGCGGGAAGCACTGCGCCGCGTGTATTTGAGATAGCCGGTGGTCAGTACCAGCGACAGGATGAACATCAGCGTGGCGAGTGCGGACCCGTAGCCGAAGTCGAGGAAGTCGAGCGTGGTCTTGTGGATGTACATCGCCAGCGTCTCGGTGGCGTCCCCCGGGCCGCCCCCGGTCATCGCGAAGGGAATGTCGAAAGTCTGGATGGCCGTGATCGTGCGGAAGATCAGCGCCACGAAGATGGCCGGCCGCAGCATCGGCAACGTGATTTCGATGAACTGCTGCCACTTCGATGCGCCATCCACTTCGGCTGCTTCATACAACGACTTGGGAATCGACTGCAGGCCCGCCAGCAGCATCAACGCCATGAACGACGATGCCTTCCAGATGATCGTGATGCAGATCGCGATCGTTGCCAGCGTGGGACTGGACAGCCATTGCAGCGGCTCGATGCCCACGCGCACCAGCAGGTCGTTGACGATGCCGGTTTCGTATTCGAAGAACCAGCGGAAGATCAAGCCGCAGAACACCAGCGGCAGCGCCCACGGCAACAGCAGGCCGAGGCGCACCGGCCACTTCACCGTGAAGGGTTTGTTGGCGAGCAAGGCGAGGCCGAGGCCCACCAGCAGCGCGCCGGGCACCGTGACGACAATGTAGAGGATTGTCTGCCACAGCGAATGCCAGAAGCGGTCGTCCTCGAAGGCCCGGACGAAGTTGGCCAGACCGACCCACACGGCGCCCGCGCGCGGATTGGCGTTGTCGACCGCGGTCAGGCTGGTGTAGAAAAGCGTGCCGATCGGATAGATCACGATCAGGCTCAGCAGCAGCGCAGCCGGCACCAGCAGCAGCATGCCCAGCTTGCGCTCGGACATGTCCTTGCCGGTGGAGACAGTCATGTCGGTCATGGCTTCCCTCCGCCCGACCTGGCCATCACGGCCAGGCACGGGCGCATCCTCGTGATCGATCAGCGGAACAGCGGCGTCAGCTTGCTCTTCATGTCACTCAACGCCGTATCGGTGGTCTTGGTACCCGCGAGATACGCATTCATGTTGCCGCGGATGGCATCGGACACTTGCGGATACTGGGCCGACACCGGCCGCGACTTGGCCGTTTCAACCACCGGCAGCGCCTCGGCAAACCACGGATTGGCCTTCAGCACTTCCGCGTCCTTGTACACCGCCGGGAACACGGGCAGGTGCGACGCCATGATCGCCTGCATCTTCGACACCTCGGGCGACGACAGGTAGCGCGCGAACTTCACCGCCTCCTGCTTGTTCTTCGAGTAGGCCGACACCGCAACCTGCCAGCCACCGATGCAGGTGGCGCTCTTGCCGCCCTTGTCGTGCGGCAGCACGGTGACCCCGATCTTGCCCTTGACCTTGCTGTCCGCGTCGTTCTCGGCGCGATTCCAGAAATAACCCCAGCTCTGCGCGAAGACGACGTTGCCGGCCTGGAAGTCGACACGGATGCGATCCGTCGGGATCTCGGCGATGTTCTTCGGCAGCACGCCGGCCTGCTTCATCCGTCCGTACAACTGGAACGGTTGCCGCGCCTCCGGCGTGTTGATGTTGAGCTTGCCGTCCTTGGTGATGTCGCTGCCCATGCCCCACAGCGGCACGAGATACGTGCATACGGTGCCTTCGATCGGTGAACCCGCCGTCGAGAAGCCCTGCAGTTGCGGCGCCTTCTCCCCGTCCATGATGATGCGGGCCGTCTCGATCATGTCGTCCCAGCTCTTCGGCACGGGCCGCTTGTATTTTTCGAGCAGGTCCTTGCGGTAGTAGAGGAACTGCGCGTCGGCGAAATACGGCAGCGCCATCAGCTTGCCGTCGACCGTGTTGGCGTCCGCATAGGCCTTGAGATAGGTCGGCAGGATCTTGGCCTTGTCGGCACCGAGATAGCTGTCGAGCGGCTCGGCCCAGCCCTGGGCTGCCCATTGCGCCGGACGGATCACGTCGATCAGCACCAGGTCGAGCACCGAGTCCTTCGACGACAACACGGTGGACAGGTATTGCTGCTGCGCATCCGAACTGGCGCCGCCGACTTCCACCTCCACCTTCACATTGGGATTGCGCTTCTGGTATTCGTCGGCAATCTTGCGCATGACGTCAGGCCGCTGCTGGCCCCCGGTGAAGATACGCAGCGTGGTTTGCTGGGCGGCGACGTTGGCCGCGAAGGCGACGCCAAGCGTGGCCGTCAACAGTATTTTCCACAATTTCATCTTGATCTCCCTCGGTTCAGTGCTGAAGCAATCGTGCGTACGGGTTCGGACTACCAGTCGGCGCCGCGTACGGCGACTCCGGTGTCCGGGTCAAAGAGGTGAAAGCGGTCCAGCGCGAGCGCCAGTGGCAGGTTCTGGCCGACTTTAAGGCCGGCCTCGGGCACAAAGCGTCCGGTCATCTCGCCTGCGTCGGCCGCGGTACCGATCCGGACCAGACCCAACGTGTCCGAGCCCAGCGGCTCAACCAGCATCACGGTACCCGGCACTTCGAAGCTGCCCGGTTCGGCGTGTGAGCCGGTATTGATGTGCTCCGGCCGCAGGCCGAAAGAAAGCGCTCGGCCGACGTGGCGCGCACACTCGGTCACACGCGCCGCCGGCACCGGAAGATCGACGCCGCCCGCCAGATGCAGCACGCGGCCGCCTTCGCCAACACGGCACGGCAGGAAGTTCATCGGCGGCGCGCCGGTGAAGCCGGCGACGAACTTGGCCGCGGGCCGGTTGTAGATGCCATCCGGCGTGTCGTACTGGATGAGGTTGCCCCCTTGCAGCACGACGATGCGATCGGCCAGCGTCATGGCCTCGACCTGGTCGTGCGTGACATAGATGACGGTGTTCTTCAGGCGCTGGTGCAGTTTCTTGATCTCCACGCGCATTTCCGCGCGCAGCAGCGCATCGAGATTGGACAGCGGCTCGTCGAACAGGAAGGCCTTGGGCTGACGCACGATCGAGCGGCCCATCGCCACCCGCTGCCGCTGGCCGCCGGAGAGTTCGCGCGGCTTGCGCTCGAGCAGGTGCGTGATCTGCAGGATGCTGGCAGCCTCGTTCACGCGCGTCTTGATCTCGTGATCGGGGCGCTTGCGCAGCCGCAGGCCGAAGGCCATGTTTTCATAGACGGTCTTGTGCGGATAGAGCGCGTAATCCTGGAACACCATGGCGATATCGCGCGACCTCGGCGGCAACTCGTTCACCACGGTCCCGCCAATGCTGATCGAGCCCGCACTGATGTCTTCCAGGCCGGCGATCATCCGCAGCAGCGTGGATTTGCCGCAGCCCGAGGGCCCGACGAACACGACGAATTCTCCCGATTTGATCGTGAGATCGATGCCATGGATCACCTTGACGGCGCCATAGGCCTTGGCCACATTCCTGAGCAGTACTTCGGACATTGCGATTGCGCCGTGCGCCTTTGCGGCGTCTTGCGGCGACTCCTCCTTGGCTGTGTTCGAGTCGGATCGTGGTGGGTGAGCCGGCCGGTTAGTGTAATGCGGCGCAATGGGCCGCGATAGTGACGGCA
>JANMCS010000423.1:0-1253 GCA_031361405.1 Betaproteobacteria bacterium | reverse complement strand
TCCGCTCATGTCCTCCGGGCCGGACTGCGTCCGCCCCTCCCCCTTTACTTCGCTGCGTCGGGCACCCGAAGCCCTTGGCAGGAACCGTTCTCCCTTCGCGATGCTTGAACAGCCACCGCGGTGCCAGATCAGGCCGGCGGGGCGCTCTGCGCAGCGAAGTAAAGGAGGAGGAGGCCGCAGGCCGACGGGGGACATGAGCGGAGCAGAGCGCCCCGTCGGCCTGATCCCGCTCCGCCCGTCGCAGGCCAGCCAGTCAACCGTTGACCGAAACGAAGTGAGCGTCGGCGGCCGCGTCATGTCAGTCCTTCCGCTCATCGAGCACCAGCTCACGCCGTGTGGGAAACAAGCTCCAGCCCCAGCGCTGCTGCACCCAGCCCCACAGGCCCTGCTTGAAGCGGATGGTCACCACGATCGCCAGCAGGCCCAGGCCCAGCAGGTACCAGGTGCCGTAGTCGCTGAAGAACTTGTTCAGCGCCCAGAAGATCAGCGCACCGACGATCGGCCCTTCGATGCGGCCGATGCCGCCGATCACCACCATGAAGATTGCAAAGGCCGACCAGTTCACGCTGAAGGCCGCATCCGGGCTGATGCGCAGGTTGCCGACGAAGTACAGCGCGCCCGCCAGGCCACAGCCAAAAGCCGCCACCCCATACACCGCGAGCTTCATGCCACGCACATCGATGCCTTGGGACTCGGCGGCCACTTCGTTGTCGCGAATCGCCAGCAGCGCGAGGCCGCGCTGGCTGCGCAGAAACAGGTAGACCAGCGCGATGGCCGCCACCACGCAGGCCAGCGCCATCCAGAAGGTGGCGTTCTCGCGGGTGGCCTTGTCGATGCCGCGCAGCGCGGTGAGGCTGGTGCCCGAGCCGCCACCCACCGCCGACACATTGGCAAAACTCAGTCGAAACACTTCGGCGATGACCCAGGTGCCGATGGCGAAATAACCGCCTTGCAAACGGAAGGCGACGAAGGACACTGGAATCGCGATCAGCCCCGCCGCCAGCGCCGCCAGCGGCACCGCCACGAACGGGTTCACCCCCGCAAAGTTGCCCAGCATCAGCATCACGTAGCCACCGAAGCCGAAATAGGCCTGCTGCCCGATGCTGACCATGCCGCCGTAACCCGCGAGCAGATTCCACATCATCGCGAAGGTGAAGTAACACGCGATCTCCACGAACTCGCGCATCCACGACGACGCGCTGTCCTCCGGTGCCCAGAAAGGCAAGGTTGCGGCGGCGAGCAGCAGCAACGCG
>JANMCS010000418.1:0-6452 GCA_031361405.1 Betaproteobacteria bacterium | reverse complement strand
GTGCACATGGACGGCGGCATCCGCTCGGGACAGGATGTGCTGAAGGCCGTAGCGCTGGGCGCGCGCGGCACCTACATCGGGCGCTCGTTCCTCTACGGGTTGGGCGCGCTGGGCGAGGCAGGCGTCACCAAGGCGCTGGAGATCATCCACAAGGAACTCGATCTCACGATGGCGTTCTGCGGCCGCACCAACATTGCCGACGTCGATCGCAGCATCCTGTTGCCGGGTACGTTTCCGACGTAGCCCACGCAATGTTTGGGCGGCATGTAGGCGAGGCTTGAGCCTCGCTGGTATGCCGGGCATTACACCTGCGAGGCTGAAGCCTCGCCTAGAGGCGCATGGCAACGCGCGCAATTGGCACGGCAATCACCCGCGCGCGCAACTGCCCGCAGCCGCCATCGACATCCTGCCCCGCCGATTGGCGCAGCTTGGTGAGGACGCCGCGCTGGCACAGTCGGCGCGCGAGCGCTTCCGCGCGCTCGCGCGGGGGCCGCTGGAACGCGAACCCTTCCACCTTGTTGTACGGAATCATGTTCAGCACGGCATATTGGCCAGCGAGCAGCGCCACCAGGCGCTCCAGTTCGTCATCGCCGTCGTTGATGCCGTCCAGCAGCGTCCACTGGTACTGGATGGGATAGCCGGTAGCGCGGGCGTAGGCTGCGCCGAGTTCGACCAATTCCACAGGATCGATGACCGCGGCGCGCGGCAACAGCATCGCGCGCCGCTCCGCAAACGTCGAATGCAATGACAGCGCCAGCGCGGGCTTGACCGGACCCTGCGGCAGGCGCTCGAACACGCGGCGATCACCGACGGTGGAGAACACGAGGTTCTTGTGGCCGATCGCGCCTTCGGTGCCCAACAGCGCGATCGCCTCCAGCACGTTGTCCATGTTGTGCGCCGGTTCGCCCATGCCCATGAACACGACTTTCTTCACTGGACGCCGCGCACGGGCCAGCACCACCTGCGCGACGATCTCCGCGCTGCCCAGATGGCGTTGCAGGCCGCCGCGACCCGTCATGCAGAACACGCAGCCGACGGCACAGCCCACCTGCGTCGACGCACACAGGCCCGCGCGTGGCAGCAGCACGCTCTCGATCGTCCGGCCGTCGTGCAGCGCGACCAGCAGGCGCGACGACCCATCGGCACCTGCATGTTCGGTGTGCACGCGCGCCAGTGCATCCAGTTCGGTGGCAATCCCGGGGAGTGCATGGCGCAGCGCGAGCGGCAGGAAATCCTCCGGCGCGCGCGAGCCATGATCGAGCGGACGCGCATGGGTCCACGCCCGCAGGATGGCCGCTTCGTGACCGGGCTTGGCGCCGGCGTCACGCAGGCGCTGGCGGATCCGCTCGATACGCATCGCCGCCTACGTTTCCAGCAGGTAGGCGCGGCTGTCGTCGAAGAAGCGCGGCCCGGAGTCTGAACGCACCGCGGTGCCGATGCCATCGGCCGTGAGCACTTCGAGCAGCAGCGCGCTGGGCACGCCGCCGTCGATGATATGCACCGAGCGCACGCCTTCGCGCACGGCGCGCAGCGCGGCCAGGAGGCGCGGCTCCATGCCGCCGTGCACGACGTGATCCTGCAGCAGCGTTTCGGCGTCGGACGTGGTGAGGATATGGCGGAGCTTGCCGTCACGGTCGAGCACCCCGGGCACGTTGGTCATGAGGATCAGCTTCTCGACCTCGAGCGCGCGCGCGAGCCGTCCAGCGAGCAGGTCGGAGTTGATGTGATACGTCGTGCCGTCGGCCGCGACGCCGATGGGCATGATCACCGGCACGAAGTTGCGCGACAGCAGGAGTTCGATCAGCGCGGTATCGATGCTCTCCACGTCGCCCAGGAAGCCAAGGTCGGGCGCGTCGGGATCATCGGCGGGCGGCGCCATCGGGCAGGCGTTGATGAAGCGGCCGTCCTGGCCGTCGAGCCCGACGGCGCGTCCGCCATGCTGGTTGATCAGCGAGGTCAACTCCTGGTTCATTTCGGACAGCGCCATCTCGATCACGGTCAGCGTGCGCTCGTCGGTGATGCGCAGGCCGCGATAGCGCTTGTCGGGCAGGCCCATCTGCTTCATCAGTTCATCGATGCCCCAGCCGCCGCCGTGCACGACGATGGGCTTCATGCCGACGAGGCGCAACAGTGCGACGTCGCGCGCGAAGCCCGCCTTCAACGCGGGATCGGCCATCGCGTGCCCGCCGAAGCGGATCACCAGCGTCTTGCCATGAAAGGCGCGCAGGTAGGGCAACGCTTCGGCCAGCGTACCGGCCTTCTGGGACGGGGTCATGGAGGCTGCGCGGGTGGTGAATTCAGGTGGATTTTACATGGGCCTGCACGCGACTGCGCCCAGCGTGAATATTCCGCCCGCTGCCTCCGTGGTTTGCGCTGTCAGCATCCGGCTGCCGGACCCTACAGTGGCAGCAGTCGGTGCCGGATCGAGCGCCGGCGCGCGGGCAGGGCGCCCATCGTGCCGCTGCCCACCACGCCAACCAGGCGCATGACGCCAAGTCGAGATGGAGGGCACGATGTCACTGAGCCAAGAACGCACTGTTGCGCCCCGTACCGCACGCTTCCTGCGCGAACTGGAAGGTCCGCGCGAGGGTTGTGACCATGCTGCCGATGTGGCGTGGCGGACCGATCCCGACGAGCGCCCTCAACTGCGGGCGTTCCCCGAACTGGTGGCGGCCGTCGCGCTCGTCGGCGTGTTGATCATCGTGCTCGCCGCGTGGCAGGTCGGCTCGTTAATCAGTGGCTGAATGGGCGCAGAGGCACGCGGTGCCGGCGGGCAGCCGGGTCCGGCGCGTCGTTTCGACCATGGATGCTCGCGCCTATAGCGCCTGCTCGTTCCACGCCGTCCCGGTCACCGCCTGGAACTGGAATGTGCCCGAGGCCTTGGCCACGCCTTCATAGACGCCGCCCCCGGCCAGCGGAAATTCCTGCGCATCCACCAGCGTGTTGACGACGATCGACGCATCAAACGATGGAATCTCGACCAGGAACTGCATGAAGTACGTAATCTTCGACGCCGGGCTGACCCACGTCCGGCCGATGGGCGTGACAAATGACGGCACGAAGTACGACTTGCCGTCCGCCGCCTGCACGGTGCAATTGCTGGCGGTCTTCTTGTTGAGTTCCGGCAGCGCGCCGCCGGCAATCGTCGCGTAGTTGGAGATGCAGTAGCCGTTGTCGAGCTGCATATCCTGCAGGAACCACTTCACCGGGTTGGCCGCGGTGCCGAAGGCGCCATATTCGTGATCCATCCACGTTACGCCAGCGACGGTGAATTTTTCGCCGGCGACGGTGATGGTGCCGCTGGCCTGGAATCGCGTGAGGGAGAAATAATAGTTGCGGGTCTGCACCGTGTCGCCGGTGCCGTCCGGGTTGACGCCTGTGCCCCAGACGAAGAACGGCGGACCCTGCTGCGAAAAGGTCAGGTCGAAGAATACCTCGGTGCCGGTCGCCTGGTCGACCAAAAACGACTTCACCTTCATGTTCTGCGTCGGGTCGGCCTGCGGCGCCTTCATCGAGATGTACGAGTGCACCGCCTTGGCCGTGGCACCCGAGCCGCCACCACCCACCAGCGTGACCGTGGGCGCGGAGGTGAACTCGACACCCGGACTGGCCAAGACAACGGCGGACACCGCGCCCGTGGCATCGAGTACCGCGAACGCCAAGGCCAGCTTGCCGCCACCTCCGGTGATTTCGACCGCCGGGGCCGAGGTGTAGCCGCTACCACCGGTGGTGACCTCGATCATGGACAAACGGTTGGACTCATCGCCCAGCCGCGCATACCACGACTTGCTGGGGTCCGCCTCGGCGTACCGGGCTGGGTCGTACAGCAGCGGCGGCAGGTAGGGCGTCGTACGCTGGTAGTGCATGTTCTTGTCGACGTCGGTGAGCATCACCTGGCCGAAGGCGAAGTTGTCCTTCGCGAACGACGCCGCATTGATCTCGAAACCGAACGTGCGCGACCCCGCCTTCAGCGTGCCGGTGTGCCACCACCATTCCGTGGGTGCGCCCGGATGCATGTACATGTCGGCCGGCAGATGCAGCACGACGTTGGACGGCGGAATGGGTTGCGGTCCGTTATCCGTCGAACCGCCGCCACAACCGGCAAGTCCCGCGAGCGGGGCGGCCATGGCAGCGGACGCAGCACCCAGAACAAAACGACGACGCAGCATGGCAGGGGCTTTCAGTATTGGATGCGTGATGAGGCGGACGGCCGGCATGGGTGGGTTCACCTGACGACCCCCGATGACGGCAGGGATGCCACACCTAAGCAAGACCTGTGCCTTACGTCGCTCAGGCAATGCGGTTGGAGGCGGTACGTCCCTCGCCATGCGCCTGCAGGCCATCGACCAGCAATTGCGCCATCGCCACGCGTGCTTCAATCGTCGAGCTGCCGATGTGCGGCAGCATGAACACGTTGGGCAATGCCAGATAGCCACGATGCAGCGCGGGCTCGCCATTGAACACGTCGAGGCCTGCCGCTGCCACCTGGCCCGAGACCAGCGCATCGATGAGGTCGGCGTCGACGACAACGGGACCGCGGCCGACGTTGGCCACGATCGCGCCGCGCGGGAGGAGGCGCAGCCGCCGCGCATCGAGCAGGCCGGTGGTGGCCGGTGTGGCCGGGCACGCCAGCAACAAGAATTGCGAGGCAGCCAGCAACTCCTCGACATCGGCGTGATAGTGCGCGCCATCTTCGAGTTCCGGCGTGAGGCGCGAACGATTCGAGTAGTGGATGTCCATGCCGAAGGCCCGCGCGCGCAGTGCGACGGCGCGCCCGATGCGGCCCATGCCGACGATGCCCAGCGGCTTCCCGGCCAGCGTGACACCGTTCAATTGCGTGGGCGTCCAGCCGGTCCAGCGCCCGCTGCGCACGAGTTCGATGCTCTCGGTCACGCGGCGCGCAGCGCCCAGCAGCAACAGCATGCCCACTTCGGCGCAGGCATCGGATAATACGTCGGGTGTCGCCAACACCGCGATGCCGCGCGCCCGCGCTGCGGCAAGGTCGATGTGCTCGTGTCCGATCGAATACGTGGCGATGGCGCGAATGCCGAGCGGCAGCGCGCCGATGGTGGCTGCGTCGAGCCGGTCCTTGGTGGCGGACACGATCAGTACGTCGTTGCCGTCGATGCGTTGCGCAGCGGTCGCCGCTTGGAAATCGAACCCTGGCGCGTAATCGACCGTGAAGGCCGCGCCAAGCACCGCCTGCACCTCATCGGGAAGGGCCAACGTGACCAGCGCGCGGCGCATCGGGGTCATGACGTTTGGCGTGAGCCGGCGGTCATTCCGGCGTGATGCCGGCGTCCTTGACGATCTTGTGCCACATTGCGGTTTCGCTTTTCATCATTGCGCCGAATTGCTCCGGCGTGCCGGTTCGCGCTTCCACGCCCTGCGCGATCAGCGCCTTGCGCACGTCGGGGTTCTGCATCACCTTGGTCAGCTCGGCATTGAGCCGAACGATGATTGCGGGCGGCGTGCCATTGGGCACCAGGATGCCCAGCCAGCCATTCGCGTCGAAGTCCTTGAAGCCCGATTCCGCCACCGTGGGCACATCGGGCAACGCCGCATTGCGCTTGGCTGATGTGACGGCGAGTCCGCGCAGCTTGCCCGCCTGGATCTGCGGCATGCCCGAGGCGATGGACAACGCGGCAATGGAAATGTGGCCGCCGAGCAGATCCGTCATCGCCGGCGCGGCGCCCTTGTAGGGCACTTCCACCATCTTGAAATTGCCGGCCTGCATCAGCAGCTCGGCAGCCAATTGCGGGAATGTACCGTGCCCCGCGGTGCCGTAGGTGATGGCGGCGGGATTGGCCTTGGCTGCCGCCACCACGTCACCCAGCGTCTTGAATTTGGAATCGTCCCGCGTCATCAGCAGGAACGGCGAGCTGGCCACCATCATCACCGGCGTCAGGTCCTTCAGCGGATCGAGTCCCGGGTTCTTCATGATCGCGGGCGCGATGATCATGTTGTCGGCCTGGCCCATCACCAGGTCGTAGCCGTCGGGACTGGCGCGCGATGCTTCCACCAGTCCGATGGTGCCGCCCGCGCCGGCCTTGTTCTCGACGATCACGGTCCAACCGGTCTGCTTGGCGAGCGATGTGGCCACGAGGCGCGACACGAAATCGGTGCCGCCGCCCGGCGTGAACGGCACGATCAGCCGGATGGGCTTGGTGGGATAGGTCTGCGCCTCTGCGGGTGCGGCCATCGCTGCCAGCGCCAGTGCCGCCATCAGTAAACGAATCATGGACATGCCTCCTTGCATGTGGGGTGGGTGCGCTGCCGAACGGATGGAATATACGCGAATGGGGCGGGTCGTTTGTCCGTTGAGGCTGTGGGCGCCGTCCTACATCGCCGACATTGGATTCACCATCGAAAATTTTGCGGCGTCCGACGGACACGCGGGCGCGTCGCTGGTCAACTGAAAGACATCGCCGATCGGGCTTCACCGGGCTTCC
>JANMCS010000413.1:0-1169 GCA_031361405.1 Betaproteobacteria bacterium | reverse complement strand
TGATCCAGAATTGGTAGAGGTCGCGGTAGACCGTCTGGCCCGTGCGCAGCCAGAAGCCTTCGAGCACGGCGAGGTAACTGGCCAGCCCGATGGTGATGGCCGGGAAGATGATGTGAAAGGAAATCGTGAATCCGAACTGGATCCGGGCCAGAAGCAGTGCATCGAAGTGCGGCATGGGGGGGCGCTGGCGTCTTCTTCAGATCACGAGCGATGCTCTCCAACGCGCACGATTTTCATCGTGTTGGTGCCGCCCGACTTGCCCATCGGCTCGCCGATCGTCAGCACGATCAGGTCGCCGTCCTTGACCTGGCCATTGGCCACCAGCAGGTCCTCGGCCGCGCGCAGCACGGCATCGCGGTCGGCGCTTTGCTCGAGGAACAGCGGGCTCACGTTGCGATACAGCGCCATCTTGCGCTGCGATGCGACCTTGGGCGTGAGCGCGTAGATCGGGCAGCCGCAATTGTGCCGCGACATCCACAGTGCGGTGGACCCCGAGTCGGTCAGCGACGCGATGGCCTTCACCTTGAGGTGATACGCGGTGAAGAGCGTGGCCATCGCGATCGACTGGTCCACCCGCGTGAACGTGCGGTTGAGGAAATCGCGGTCGAGCTCGACGGTGTCGGATTTCTCGGCCTCGACACAGATCTGCGCCATCGTGTCGACCGTTTCCACCGGATACTTGCCGGCGGCGGTTTCGGCCGACAGCATCACCGCGTCGGTGCCGTCGAGGACGGCATTGGCCACGTCGGACACCTCCGCGCGCGTGGGGATCGGCGCGTTGATCATCGATTCCATCATCTGCGTGGCGGTGATCGTAAGCTTGTTGCGCTCGCGCGCCATGCGGAGCATCCGCTTCTGCAGGCCCGGCACCGCAGCGTTGCCCACTTCAACGGCCAGGTCGCCGCGCGCGACCATGATGCCGTCCGATGCGTCGATGATTTCCTCGAGGTACGTGATGGCTTCCACGCGCTCGATCTTGGCGATCAGCAGGGCGTTGCCGCCGGCGGCGCGAAGCAGCTGCCGCGCCATGTACATGTCTTCCTTGTTCTTGGGAAACGATATCGCGAGGTAGTCGGCTTCGAGCATGGCCGCTGTCTTGACGTCGTCCATGTCCTTGGCGGTGAGCGCCGGCGCGGTCAGCCCGCCGCCCATCCGGTTGATGCCTTTGT
>JANMCS010000389.1:0-6437 GCA_031361405.1 Betaproteobacteria bacterium | reverse complement strand
TGATCCGACGATCGGCGATCTCAACCTCGATCCCATCACCGGCGAGTCGGGCTCGCATCCGGTCGGTACCGGTGTCGGCGCAACTGGCGGCGCCTTGGCCGGTGCCGCAATTGGCGCCATCGGCGGTCCCATCGGCATGGCGGCCGGTGCGGTCATCGGTGCGGTCACAGGCGGACTTGCGGGTCACGCGGCTGGCGAAGCGGTCAACCCCACGGCCGGCGGAGAACCCGAGCAGCATGAAATCGGTACCGGCCTTGGTGCCACCGGCGGTGCGCTGACCGGCGCCGCCATCGGTGCGGTTGGCGGCCCCATTGGCATGGCGGCCGGCGCTGCGATTGGCGCCGCGGCCGGTGGACTGGCGGGCAAGGGCGCGGCGGAAGTCGTGAACCCGGACCCGACGGACCACCTGCGTGAACATAATCTCGCCAAAGGCACCGGTGCCGGCGCCGGTGCCCTTGCCGGCTCGGCCATCGGCGCAGTGGCCGGTCCGGTCGGCATGGCTGCGGGTGCAGCCATCGGCGCAGTGGCGGGCGGTCTGGCCGGTGAAGGGGCAGGTGAAGTCGTCAACCCGAAGGCGGCCGACCATCTCAGCCATCACCATCTGGCCACGGGCACCGGTGCAGGCGCTGGCGCCGCCACAGGCGCGGCGCTTGGCGCGGTAGCGGGTCCGGTCGGCATGGCAGCAGGTGCGGCAATCGGCGCCCTTGCAGGCGGCGCTGTGGCCAAAGGCGCGGCAGAGGTCGTCAATCCCAAAGCCGGTGATGCGCTCGGTGAACATCATCTGGGTACCGGCGTCGGCGCGGGGGGCGGGGCTGCTGCTGGGGCTGCACTCGGTGCGGTAGGTGGACCGGTTGGCATGATCGCCGGCGCTGCCATCGGCGCGGCCGTCGGCGGCGCAGCCGGCAAGGGCGTGGCGGCGGCGGTCAACCCGGCCGCGGAAGACACGTATTGGCGTGGCTCGTATATGAAAGCACCCTATTACGCGTCGGGCCATACGTACGACGATTACCAGCCTGCTTACCGGTTGGGTTACGACAGCTTTTCCCGCACGGGTGGCCGCTTCGAGCAGTCCGAAGAGCGCCTGGCCCGCGAATGGGATGCCGTCAAGGGACGATCGAGGTTGACGTGGGATGAGGCGAAGTACGCGTCCCGTGCAGCGTGGGATCGCGTAGAACGCGCGATACCGGGCGACTTCGACCGCGACGGCAAGTAAAACTTCGCAGACTCAATTTTTCGAGTCAACGATGAACGGGCGCGGCACCCTTAGGGGTGCCGCGCTCTTTTGCATTTGTAGTTTTCGAAACGGGCGAGCGAGGTTGGCCTCGAAGGCACGGTAGGTGATCATGGTGCATGGAGGCGGGGGTCGGAATCGAACCGGCGTGGACGGCTTTGCAGGCCGCTGCATGACCACTCTGCCACCCCGCCCTGGGTGTGGACTTGCGACCGGCATCACGCGCGATCGTGGAAACAAAAGGGAGAGCCTTGTTAAAAGCTCTCCCTTCGGCTTGTTTGGAGCGGGAAAGGAGTCTCGAACTCCCGACCTCAACCTTGGCAAGGTTGCGCTCTACCAACTGAGCTATTCCCGCGCAGGAAGATTGCAATTATAGCGCAAATCAGGAATCCGTCAAAAGCCCTTGCTTAACATCAGCTTGAATCCGGCACGCACGACAGCGCATCAGCCGCTGACCTTGGCAATGGCGTCCGCTACATAGTCGACATTCTTCGCGTTGAGTGCGGCCACGCAGATGCGGCCGGTGTCGACGGCATAGATCGAGAATTCGCTGCGCAGCCGCTGCACCTGCGCCTGCGACAGGCCGGAGTACGAGAACATGCCCCGCTGCCGCATCATGTACGTGAAGTCCTTGCCGGGCATCCGCTGGTGCAGGCGTTCCACCAGCGTGGCACGCATCAGCTTGATCCGGTCGCGCATCGTGGCCAGTTCGGTTTCCCACAGCGTGCGCAATGCCGGCGTGTTCAACACGGTGGCCACGATCTGGCCGCCGTGCGTGGGCGGGTTGGAATAATTGGCGCGCACCACGCGCTTCAATTGCGACAGCACGCGGGTTGCCTCGTCCTTGTCGGAACTGACGACCGACAACGCGCCCACGCGCTCGCCGTAGAGCGAGAACGATTTGGAGAACGAGCTGGACACGAAGATCGGGCCGGGCGTCGCGGCAAAGTCGCGCACGACGGTGCCATCGGCGTCGATCGAATCACCGAAGCCCTGGTAGGCGATGTCGAGGAAGGGAACGAGGCCACGCGCGCGCACCACGGTGATGATCCTCGCCCATTGCTCGGCGGTGGGATCGGCGCCGGTGGGATTGTGGCAGCACGCATGCAGCACGACGATACCGCCGGTGGGGATCGTCTCCAGCGACGCAATCATGCCCACAAAGTCGAGTCCCTGCGCAGCAGCGTCGTAGTACGTGTAGTTGTTGACGGTGAAGCCTGCACCTTCGAACAGCGCGCGGTGATTTTCCCAGCTGGGATTGCTGATCCACACTTGGGCATTGGGTGCAAAGCGGCGCAGGAAATCGGCTCCAACTTTCAAGCCACCGGTGCCGCCGATCGCCTGCACCGTGACGGCGCGCCCGGACCTGACCGTTTCGCTGTCAACGCCGAACAGCAGGCCCTGCACGGCCTTGTCATAGGCGGCAATGCCATCGATGGGCAGGTAGCCGCGCGGCGCGCCCTTGTCGGTCATCTCGCGCTCGGCCTGCTTGACGCATGCCAGCAACGGCAACTTGCCGTTCTCGTCGAAGTACACACCGACACCCAGGTTTACCTTGGCCGGATTGGTGTCCGCGACAAACGCCTCGGTAACGCCCAGGATCGGGTCGCGGGGGGCAAGTTCGACAGCAGTCAGCAGCGAGGCGGGCAGGGGCGCGTTCATGGCGAGACCGGGATGGGGTAAACCAACATTTTACGCTACTGCGCGAGGTACTTTTCCGGCCCCGGCCATCACGCGAAATCGAGCCAGCGGATGACGCTGACCATGGCGGCAAGCCAGGTCACCGCCATCGTGATGAAGGAAATTCCGAAGCCCATGCTGCGTTTTTCCGCTGCCACCCAATAGCCCAACGCAAACAGGATGCGGCCGAGGATGAAGATGCCGCACGCGATGGCCGCCCAGCGCGGATTGCCGAACCACGCGAAGATCCACATGGCGGGCAGGAAGGCCACCAGTTGCTCGATTTCGTTCATCTGCACCCGAAAGGCGCGTTCAAATGCCGGGTCGCCGATGGTGGCTGGCGCGTCGACCTTGTAACGCACGCGCATGCGCCCCACCTGAAAGGACGTGATGACATACCAAAGCAACGCCAGCAGCGTGGTCAGGGCCGGCAGGGAAAGTGGCATCGGATGCTCCTTCAGGTTGGGCGTCGACTCGACAGCGGGCGGATACTAAGGCTAACGTGCAATACTTCCACAAGCAATTGCACCGCTCGCGCGGCTGACGTTTAGCTCCCACGCCGATGGCCTCGCCCGAGATTACCGCCCCCCTTGCAACACCCAGGCTGCCGCCACTCACAGCGCTGCGGATGCTCACGCGCGTCTGGCGCTTTGTACGGCCCTACCGGCGGCAGGTGATCTTTGCGGGCATCGCACTGGTATTCGCCGCGGGCGCAGTGCTCACGATCGGGCAGGGCCTCAAATTCGTGATCGATCGCGGCTTCGGTTCCGGCAGCGGCGCGGAACTCGACCGCACGCTGGCGTTCATGCTGGGTGTCGTCGTGTTGATGGCGTTTGCCACCTACGCGCGCTTCTACTTCGTGTCGTGGATCGGCGAGCGCGTCACGGCCGACTTGCGGCGCGCGGTCTTCGACCACCTGCTGCGTTTGCCTCCCGGCTATTTCGAGGTGATGCGTACCGGCGAAGTCATCTCGCGGCTGACCAACGACACCACGATGCTGGAAACGGTGATCGGCTCCAGCGTGTCGATGGCGATCCGCAACGCGTTGTTGATGACGGGTGGTCTCGTCATGCTCGCGCTCACCAGTGCCAAGCTCACGCTGCTGGTGATGGTGGGCGTGCCGGTGGTGCTGGTGCCGATCATTTTCTTCGGGCGCCGCGTGCGCAAACTGTCGCGCAGCACGCAGGACCGCGTGGGCGAGGTCGGCGCCTATGTCGATGAGGCGCTGCACGAAATTCGCACGGTGCAGGCGTACGGCCACGAGGGTGAGGATCGCCGCCAGTTCGGTGACCGCGTGGAGCAGGCCTTCGGCACCGCGCTGCAGCGTATCCGGCAGCGCTCGATGCTGGTGGCGGCGGTCATCCTGCTGGTGTTCGGCGCGATCGGCGTCATCCTGTGGATCGGCGGGCATGATGTCGTCGCGGGCCGCATCACGGCGGGGCAGTTGTCGGCGTTCGTGTTCTATGCAGTGGTCGTGGCCGGCGCCGCCGGCACGATCAGCGAAGTGATGGGTGACCTGCAGCGCGCGGCCGGCGCCACCGAGCGTCTGTTCGAGTTGCTGGCCATCGAGCCGACGATCCGCGCGCCCGAATATCCGCTGGTCTTGCCGACGCCATCGCGCGGCATCGTCAGCCTGACGGACATCACGTTCAACTATCCGTCGCGGCCGGATACCGCGGCCTTGCACGGATTTTCGCTGGACGTGGCCGCCGGCGAAAAGGTGGCGCTGGTCGGGCCCTCCGGCGCGGGCAAGACCACGGTGTTCCAGTTGCTGCTGCGATTCTACGATCCGCAGTCGGGGACGGTGCGCGTCGACGGCATCGATGCGCGGCAGGTCGATCCGGAGGCGTTGCGCACCCGGATGGCGCTGGTCCCGCAGGACCCGGTGATCTTTGCCGCGAGCGTGGCCGAGAATGTTCGCTACGGCCGTCCCGAGGCCACCGACGACGAGGTGCGTGCCGCGTGCGACGCGGCGTATGCGACGGAATTCATCGACAAGCTGCCGGATCGCTACGACAGTTTCCTGGGCGAGCGCGGCGTGCGTTTGTCCGGCGGCCAGCGCCAGCGCCTCGCCATTGCGCGCGCTATCCTCGCCGACCGGCCGATTCTGCTGCTCGACGAGGCCACCAGCGCGCTCGATGCCGAAAGCGAGCGGATGGTGCAACTGGCGCTGGAGCGGTTGATGGCGGGGCGCACCGTGATCATCATCGCGCACCGGCTGGCCACCATCCGGCATTCCGACCGGATTGCCGTCATCGATGGCGGCAAGTTGATCGCCACGGGAACCCACGACGTGCTGACGCAGACCAATCCGCTGTATGCCCGGCTCGCGGCGCTGCAATTCGGCATGGCGGCGTGATTTTGACGGCGAGCATTTGTCGATCCGTAGGTGAGGCTGTGGGCGAGGCTTCAGCCTCGCGGGTTCACCGCCACGCGGTCGGCCGCGAGGTTGAAGCCTCGCCTACAGGTTCATTGGGCTTTGCATAGCGTACTAGTCATCGAACGTCCGTTCGATTTACAATGGTCGATTGACCCGTCAGGCCCCTTTCCCATGGTCATTACCTATCCCGGCAGCCCCTACGAGCTCCACCAGCCGTTCTCCCCGGCCGGCGACCAGCCGCAGGCCATCGAAAAGCTGATCGAGGGCCTCAGCGACGGACTTTCGTTCCAGACGCTGCTGGGCGTCACCGGCTCGGGCAAGACTTTCACCGCCGCCAATGTCATTGCCCGCACCGGCCGGCCGGCGATGGTGATCGCGCCCAACAAGACGCTGGCCGCACAGCTCTACTCTGAATTCCGCGAGTTCTTTCCCAACAACGCGGTCGAGTATTTCGTCTCCTATTACGACTACTACCAGCCCGAGGCCTACGTGCCTTCGCGCGACCTGTACATCGAAAAGGATTCGTCGATCAACGAGCACATCGAGCAGATGCGGCTCTCGGCCACCAAGGCCATCCTGGAGCGTCCCGACTGCATCATCGTGGCCACCGTCTCGGCCATCTACGGCATCGGCGACCCGTCCGAATACCACAGCATGATCCTGCACCTGAAGCAGGGCGAAAAGATCTCGCAGCGCGATGCGATCAAGCGTCTGACCGAAATGCAGTACACGCGCAACGACGTCGAGTTCAAGCGCGGCGTGTTCCGCGTGCGTGGCGACGTGCTCGACATCTTTCCGGCGGAAAGCGCGGAAAACGCCATCCGCGTCTCGCTCTTCGACGACGAGGTCGAGTCGCTGCAGATCTTCGACCCGCTCACGGGGCACCTGAAGCAGAAGCTCGCGCGCTTCACCGTGTTTCCGTCGTCGCACTACGTCACGGGCCGCAGCAAGGTGCTCGCCGCCATCGACCAGATCAAGGTGGAGCTGCATGGGCAGAAGGATTACTTCGTCGGCCAGATGAAGCTGATCGAGGCGCAGCGCATCGAGCAGCGCACGCGCTTCGATCTCGAGATGATGACCGAGATCGGCTACTGCAAGGGCATCGAGAATTACTCGCGCTACCTGTCGGGCCGCAAACCCGGCGAG
>JANMCS010000341.1:0-8303 GCA_031361405.1 Betaproteobacteria bacterium | reverse complement strand
CCCGAATCCACGGTCGTCGATCCCACCAAATACAACAAGCTCGTCGGCGACGGCACGTGCGGCTCCGTGATCTCGTCCGTCAGCATTCCGCGGCATTATTACTCGCTCGCGTCGATCCAGTTCTGCAATTCGACCATCGTGACAGCCAATGACCCATGGAAGGGGTTCGGTACAGGAACCTGCCAGACCAAGAACGATCTCGCCACGAAGAACAATGTCCAGTACGGCAAGTTCACGCGCACGGGTCTGGTCAACGACGGGCGCACTTTCGCCTACACCGACCCGTTCACCGGGACTTCCGGCACGCGCACCTATGCCGAGGAAATGTCCAACTACGCCAACTGGTATGCGTACTATCGCACCCGCATCCTGGCCGCCAAAACCACGACGGCGATCGCGTTCAACATCGTCGACAACAAATTCCGCGTCGGCTTCCACGTGATGAATGCGGTTGCAACCAACTGGCTCGACAGCAATGACTTTGTATCGGGATCGGGGTTGCAGCGGGAGAGTTGGTACAACAAGCTCTTCGCCGTCCCGATCACGGCCGGCAGCAAGACGCCGACGCTGGACGCGCTGATTCGTATCGGACAACTGATCGAAAACGGTGCCGGCGCCGTCACGGGCCTGCCCACGCACACCGACCCCATTCCGACGGTGGCCGGCAATCCCGTCACCTGTACCAACAACTATCACATCCTGTTCACCGACGGCTTCACCGACCAGGTGGCCCTGCCGACAGTCGTCGGCGAAGTGGACGGCGCCAATGTGCCTGCTCGTGGTGCCTCCGTAGGCGGGAAACCGGCGCTTCCGGCCGACCCTGGCGCTTCTGCACCCACCCGCTCGCTGTCGGGGCTGAACGCATTGGTCGGCACGTCGTGGCCGCGACCGTTCCGCGATGCGCCCACCGCCACCGCCAACTCGCTGGCCGACATTTCGCTCTATTACTGGATGCGCGACCTGCGGCCCGGAATGACCGACAACGTGCCGTCGAGCGATGGCCGCTCCAGCAAGGACCTTGACTGGAAAAAGGACCCGGCGTGGTGGCAGCACGTCAACTTCTCCGCGCTGTCCTATGGCGCGGACGGCCTTCTCAATGCGGCAAATCGGCCAGGCGTTGAAGCGGCCATTGCAGCCGGTGGAGCGTGGTTCACGGCGCCCAACTATCCGGCGCCGCCCAACAATTCGCCATGGCCCACCACCAACGTTCGCGCCACCACGGCCGATGATCTGTGGCACGCGGCCGTGAACGGCCGTGGCAAATTTGCGTTTGCGCAAACACCCATCGAAGTTGCGTACGGCCTCGGCAGCATCATCTCGGGCATCGGCAACAATTCGGTGGCGCGGGTCGGCGCAACTTTTGCCAGCCGCAACCTCGGTCCCACCAACGATTTCATCTACGTGGCAACGGTGGAGCCTGGCTGGTCGGGCGATCTGAAAAAAATCACCATTGACACGCTTACCGCCGTGCAAGGCGCAACCCGGTGGTCGGCCGGCGCCAAACTGGATGCATTGCTGGCAACCCCATCCGCGGGCACTTCGCCGGTCTTGGATACCGACAATACTTGGTTCCTCAATCGACGCATCGTCACCCGTAACGTCGATGCGGGAAGCTTCGCGGTGATTCCGTTCCGCTACGCCGATCTCACCACTGGCCCCAACACGCAACTGAACACGCTGGGTGGAAGCGCCACCAGACAGCAAAAGGTGATCGCCTACCTGCGCGGCGGTTCCACCTACGGCGCGGGACCCACGCCGCAAGTACTCGAAGGCACGAACATCGGGCAGCTTCGCGAGCGCACCGGCAAGCTCGGTAACATCAGCGACTCGAAACCGATTGTCGTCGGTCCCGCCAACAAGGCTTTCACCGACGCCAACGATCCTGGATACACGGCATACAAGGCGGCGCAATCGTCGCGGCCGTTGCGCATCTTCGTCGGTGCCAACGACGGCATGTTCCACGTGTTCAATGGCGAAAACGACACCGGCCCCAACACCGGCGGCACCGAAATGTACGCCTATATCCCCAGTGGCGTGTTCAACACTTCGTTCGATGAGGGTGGCATTGCCAAAAAGGGCATCCAGGCATTGACGTACCAGGATGGCGGCGCGCCAATCTTCAAGCACCACTTCTACGTGAACGCATCGCCCAGGACACAGGACGTCGACTTCGGCTTCACGGGCGGTGTTGTCGGCACGCCTGATTGGCGCTCCCTCGTGGTCTCGGGACTCGGCAAGGGCGGCAACACTTATTTCGCCATTGACGCCACCAACTCGGCGATCGCCAACGAAGCGCAGGCTGCGGCTGCAGTGCTCTGGGAGTTCGCTCTTCCCAACAGCCAGTTCTCGTATGGCAACCCGGTCATCGCCAAAACCCGTAAGTTTGGCTGGGTAGTGGTCATCGCGTCCGGATACAACAATACAGGCGACGGCAAGGGTCATCTCTACATGCTCAACGCCAAGACGGGCGCGTTGCTGAAGACGTTGAACACGACCACCGCTGATTCGGGATCGCCTGCCAATCCCAGCGGCCTGACCAAGATCAGTGGCTACGGCAAGGACGACGCCAACCAGATCCTTGAGCAGATCTACGGGGGCGATCTCAACGGCCGGGTGTGGCGTTGGGACGTTTCCGACGTCAACGACGCCACGTGGCAAGCCAAGACGGTGCATTTCGCGACGCTCACCGATCCTTCCAGCGCACCGCAGCCGATCACGACGGCGCCCGAGATCGAAATCGACCTCAACAACGGCGTGGATCGTTTCGTGTTTGTGGGTACGGGTCGGCTGCTGGATGCCGAAGACCTGACCACGCCCAGCCCGGAGCAGATCCAGTCGATGTACTCCATCCGCGACGGCACGCTGGACACGCCGTTTACCACCGGATTGCCGATCGATGGTCGCACGTCACTGGCCGCCGCATCGGGCATTGCCGGGGTTAGCGGCGCGGCGCCCAATGGCTGGCGGCAAGATCTGCCGTCGGGCCAGCGGATCGTGACCGACCCCGTGGCCGAGTTCAACGTCGTGCTCTATGCGGGAACGGTGCTGCAGGCTGATCCCTGCCTGACGTCACTGCCGGCCTATGTCTATGCGCGGGACTATGTGTCGGCCGAGTCGGTGGTGTTCACCGGCGGTACGCAACAGCCTTATTTCTACACTGCGGAGGGCGCAGTCGGACTTGACATGGTTGCACTTTACGATCCGTCCAAGTCGTTCCCCGTCATCGCCGGCATCGCCAGCGGAGGTGACGCATCGGGCGGCGTCAAGCCAGTCTCGATCAAGCCCAAGTCCTTCGGTGGCGGCCACCGGCTGTCGTGGCGCATTTTGGGAGACTGATAGTCAGGCCTGGCAATACAGGATTGCAACCGGTCGGTTGCAGTCCGATGGGAATGGGGCGGCGCAATCACGCGACGCCCCTTTTTCATTCATCCGCGCGCGTTCCGGTACCACCAGGTGCGCCTCGTCGCGGTACCCTGTGCGGCGGAGTTGTCATAGGTGATCGACCAACGCGCTTCAACCTGCCGTGAGCGAAATCATCCAACCTGATCGGCCGCGTGTTCTACCGCCTGCCCTGGCACCGGCGGCGCTGGCGTCATTGTTGGTGCACATCGCAATTGCGTTCGTGCTGGCCGCGGTTGTTTCATTGCGCCCTTTCGCATGGGGATATTCGAACGCCGCGCTGACAGTCGAGCTGGTCGCGCCGCCGACCCCAGCTGAGTCCCCGCTTGCCGCAGTGACCATGCCGATCCCCGACATCGTGAGCGCGCCGATGACGCGTACCGAGCGTGCGCAGTTGCCGATGGATCCATTGCCTCCGCCGCCGGTACCGGCAACGCCGGCACCCTCTTCTGTCGCGCCCGCCCCGCCGCACGAAGCGACGCAGGCGTCACTTACGCTGGGCCACATCGGCATGGCAGAAGATTATGCGGCGGTTTCAGGACTGCCGGAGCAGCTGGCGCTGCGGACCCAGAGCGAATTCCTGATCGAGGTGGACAAGCTGGTGCGTGTCGTGCGCAATCCCGACGTCGTCTATCCGCCGGAGGCGCTGAAGGCAAGGCGCGAAGGCACGGTGGTGGCATGGATGGCGGTCAACGCCGACGGGTCGCTGGAGGAGATCGCCATCACGTCGGGCGCACTCGAGTTTGCAACCGCCGTGCAAGAGGCGTTGCCGACGGCGCGCTTCCTCCCTGCCGAAAACGGCGGACAGACCGTGCCGTTTTACCTGATCATGACCTTTGAATTTCGCGGCAGTTGATGCACTCACTGTGCGCACGAGCACTCAACCGCCGCGATTCACAGCAAAGTCGGGTTCCGCGTTGACTATCCCATCACCGGCATATGAAACCCGGGCGCCGCGCTGCCGTCGTCGGGCCAGCGCGTGGTCAGCGTCTTGCCGCGCGTGTAGAAACGCACGCCATCCATGCCGTGCACGTTGAGATCCCCAAACAGCGATGCACGCCATCCACCGAAGGAGAAAAACGCCATCGGCACCGGGATGGGTACGTTGACGCCGACCATGCCCACTTCAACGTCCTGTTGAAAACGCCGCGCCGCGAAGCCCGAGCGCGTGAAGATGGCCACGCCGTTGGCGTAGGCATTGGCGTTGATCAGCGCGATGGCATCGGTGAGCGATGGCACGCGGGTGATGCCCAGCACCGGTCCGAAGATCTCGTCGCGATAGATGGACATCGCCGGCGTGACGTGGTCGAAGAGCGTGGCACCGACGAAGAATCCGTTTTCATGCCCCGGCACGACCGGCTTGCGGCCATCGACGACAAGGTTCGCACCTTCCGCCACGCCACGATCGATGCAGCTCATGATGCGATCGCGCGCGGCGCCGGTGATCACGGGACCCATCTCGACATCAGGATTAGTGCCCGGACCGACAGTGACGCGCCGTGCACGCTTGGCGAGGCGCTCGAGCAGCGGCTCCGCGGCGTCGCCTACGGCCACGACCGCGGAAATGGCCATGCACCGCTCGCCCGCCGAGCCGTAGCCCGCGCCAACGATGGCTTCCGTGGCAAAGTCGAAATCGGCATCGGGCAGCACGACCGCGTGATTCTTGGCGCCGCCCAGCGCCTGCACGCGCTTGCCGTGGCGGTCTCCGGTCTCATAGATGTAGCGCGCGATGGGCGTGGAGCCGACAAACGAAATGGCCTTCACCAGTGGGTGTTCCAGCAGCGCGTCGACGGCGCCCTTGTCGCCATGCACAACGTTGAACACGCCGGCGGGCAAACCGGCCTCGGCGAGCAGCTCCGCCATCCGTAACGACAATGTCGGGTCGCGCTCCGAGGGCTTCAGCACGAACGTGTTGCCGCACGCCAGCGCGACGGGAAACATCCACAACGGCACCATGGCCGGAAAATTGAACGGCGTGATGCCGGCACAGACACCCAGCGGCTGGCGCAGTGAAAAGCTGTCGATTTCCGGCCCGACGTTTTCGCTGAATTCGCCCTTGAGCAGGTGCGGGATGCCGGTGGCGAACTCGATGACCTCGATGCCGCGCGTGACCTCGCCCTCCGCATCGGACCAGGTCTTGCCATGTTCCTGCGTGATGATTTTCGCCAGGTCCTTGCGGTGTTCGTTCATCAGCTCGCGGAACCGCATCAGGATGCGCGCGCGGCGCAGCGGCGGCGCAGCGCGCCAGGCCGGCAACGCGGCGGCGGCGGCGGCGACCGCAGCTTCGACATCCGCCGCGTTGGCCAGCGGCACGTGCCGCACCACTTCGCCCGTGGCGGGATTGGTCACTTCGCCGTAGCGCGTGGTCAATGCTGCCACTGGCTTGCCACCGATCCACATCGGCAGCCGTTCGAGTGTTGTCAGGTCCATCGTCGTGCCTCTTGTCGTCGATCCGGCCCATCGTACCGCCGGGATGCATGGTGCTGCGATCATAAGCCCTGATCGTTCAGGACGGAGTGCTCAAGCATACCAACGCGGGGGCAACTCAGGGACTCGGCCACTCTGCGCGCCGGTCCGTCAGGCCGCGTCGAACTGCAACATCCGCTGGACATACCGGGCGACGAGATCGCTCTCGAGGTTGACGCGCGCGCCGTGCTGCAGGCGATTCAAGGTCGTGACGGCCAGCGTATGCGGGATGAGATTGACCGTAAATCGCGTATCGTCGACCGTGTTGACCGTGAGGCTGACGCCATCGACGGCGATCGAGCCCTTGGCCGCGATGAAGCGCGCGATGGCGCGCGGCGCATCGATCACCAGCAGCCAGCTGCCATAGGCGTCCCCGGCCACCGCCTCGAACGTCACGACGGTCCCGGTGCCGTCCACATGCCCGGTAAGCAGATGTCCGCCCAGGCGATCTGAGAGCCGCAGCGCCAATTCGAGGTTGACCGCCCCTGCACGATCGAGGCCGGCAGTGCAGCGAAGCGTTTCGGCCGAGACCGCGAATTCAACCTGCTTGTCGCGCTTCGCCACGACGGTAAGACAACATCCACTGACCGCGATGCTGTCACCGATGGCAACCTCGCTGAGGTCGAGGTTTCCGGCATCCACCGCAATGCGCAGTTCATCACCGCGTGGGGTTGCGGCGGTGATCCGGCCGACACCGAGCACGATGCCGGTGAACATCAGGCCACCTCTGGCACGACGCGTTGCATCCGGACGCGCAAATCGGCGCCCACGCGCTGCACGTCATGCCACGCGAACGACTCGGTCGCAGCGAGCGCGGTCAATGCCGCAGGACGCTCGAAGGCACCCCGCGCGGGATCACCGACGACGCGCGGCGCGATGTACATGAGAACTTCATCGACGAGACCCGCCTCGAGCAGCGCACCGTTGAGCTTGGCGCCCGCCTCGACGTGCAGTTCGTTGATGCCGCGCGCGCCCAACGCCTGCAGCATCGCCGGCAGGTCAACGCGGCCCTGGGCATCGGGCAGGTGCAGCGTCTCGACCTGCGCCGGCCAGGCATTGTTGCGCTCGCCATTGGTGACGATCAGCGCGCCCGCGCCCTCGAGGATGCGCGCGGATGCCGGCGTCTGCCCGTGCCGATCGACTATCACGCGTTGCGGCTGGCGCGGCGTGGCAACATCGCGCACCGTCATCCGGGGATCGTCGTGCAACACCGTGCCTACGCCGGTCAATATTGCGCAAGCGCGTGCGCGCCACGCGTGACCGTCGGCCCGGGCAGCGGCGCCGGTGATCCACTGGCTCTCGCCGTTCAACAGTGCGGTGCGTCCGTCGAGACTTGTGGCGACCTTGAGCCGCAGCCACGGCCGGCCGCGCGTGACGCGGGACACGAAACCGGGATTGAGATCGAGCGCGGCATCGGCGGCCATACCAATGTCGACCGCGATACCCGCGGTGCGCAGACGCTGCGCACCACCCGCTGCGATGGGATGAGGGTCGGCCATGGCAGCCACCACGCGGGCGATACCTGCGTCGATGATCGCATCGACACACGGCGGCGTGCGGCCATGATGATTGCAGGGCTCGAGCGTGACGTAGAGCGTGGCACCGCGCGGATCGAGGCCGCGGCTGCGGACATCCGCGAGCGCGTTGACTTCCGCGTGCGCCGTACCCGGCTGCCGATGGAAGCCTTCGCCCAGCACCACGCCGTCGCGCACGACCACGCAACCAACGCGCGGATTGGGTGGGGTCGTGAACATGCCCAACGCGGCCAGTGCGAGCGCCCGATCCATGTGGGCGCGGACAGCATCTGCGGTAGCCGCCATGGGTGGCAAGCGGGGCGCAGTCAGCGCCGCGTCCGTTTCCCTGCGGGCGGGGGTGCCTCGACTTCGCGCAGCGCATCGCGAAAGTCGGACACGTCCTGGAACGACCGATACACCGACGCGAAGCGGATGTAGCCCACCTTGTCGAGCTTGTGCAGTTCCTGCATCACCATTTCGCCGATGTGGCGCGAAGGAATCTCGCGCTCGCCGAGCGACAGCACCTGCTGGCGGATGCGATCGATGGCAGCATCGACATACTCGGTGGGCACGGGACGCTTGTGCAGCGCCCGCTGAAAGCCGATGCGAATGCGATTGACGTCGAAATCCGAGCGGTTGCCATTGGTCTTGACCACCTGCGGCAACCGCAGCTCGACGGTCTCGTAGGTGGTGAATCGCTTCTGGCAGTCAAGGCACCGCCGCCGCCGGCGTATGGAATCACCCGGCTCGGACACGCGCGAATCCACGACCTGCGTCTCGCTGCTGCCGCAGAACGGACATTTCATTGCCACGCTCCACGACCGGCACGCGCAATGGACATGGCATCGATGGACAGGCGGTGCATCGCCACGACGGACTTAGGCGTAGTAGACCGGGAACTTGCGCGTGAGCGTCGCCACCTCG
>JANMCS010000264.1:0-3521 GCA_031361405.1 Betaproteobacteria bacterium | reverse complement strand
CAGCGCGCCCAGCACGGTGCCGATCAGCGTGGCCACCAGCGCCGCGGCGAGCCCGACGAAGATCGAGGTCTCCGAACCCTTGATCGTCTTGGCGATAACGTCGCGGCCCCACTTGTCGGCGCCGAAGGGCAGCGTCGCGCGACGGGTGTCCGCGGCCACGGCGGTGGCCCCCTTGCCGGACTGGATTTCCTTCATCACATCGGCGAGCGGGTCGACCGACCTGCCTTCCGCCGCGGGCGGATTTTTCTGCGCTTCGATTTCCTTCATCACGTCGGCGAGAGGATCAACGACGGTGCTCTCCCCGGCCGGCGCGGAGGCTGCGGCTTTGGTGCCGCCTTGCAGTTCCGCCAGCGCCCCGCCGATAGGATCGACGACCGCCGAATTGAACGCGCTGCCGGGCGTGGCCACTGCCGGCACCGTGGCTTCCGGCACCGCATTCTGTACATTGGGCGTGGCGGGTGCCGTGGGCGGCGGTTCGTAATTGAGGAACGACGGCGGCGCGTAGTTGATGCCGATTTCCTTCGCCCAGTCGCTGGCGACGAGGTTCGATCCGGACAGCACCATCATCAGCACGAATGCAGCGACGATGGCTAGGCACACCATCGCCACGCCGTCGGTGCGCAGGCGCCGCCAGGCGAGCGTCCACAACCCCGGTGACACCGTATGCGCAATTTCACGACGCTTGGGCGGAAGCGCGGGCTTCAAGGTGAGGTCGTTCATCGTCATATCCTCACTTCAATTGCACGCGCGGATCGACCGCTTTGTACATGAGGTCGGCCAACAAGTTGACCACCATCGTGGCGATGGCGACGTACACGGTCAGCGCCTTGATGACGGGGAAGTCGGAGCGCTCCACCGCCAGGATGACCTCGCGCCCGATGCCGGGGATGGAGAAAAACCGCTCGACCAGGAACGCGCCGATCAGCAATCCGGGTAACGCCGCCATCACGTGCGTGATCATAGGGATCGACGCGTTGCGGAGCACATGCACCCACATGATGCGGTTCTCGCCCACGCCCTTGGCGCGCGCGGTGCGCACGTAGTCCTGGTTGATTTCATCGAGCACGAACGTGCGGTACAGCCGCAGGTTGGGCGCGATGCTGACCACCAGCAGGATGATGATGGGCAGCACGCTGAACTTGGTGAGGTTCTCCCAGTAATCGTTGCCCCAGCCCTGCACCGGGAACCACCCGAACTTGTAGGCGAAGACATACTGGAAGACGATGATGTAGACGAGGATCGAGATCGACAGGCCGACCGTGCAGATGATCATCACCATGCGGTCGGTGAGCGACCCGCGCACATAGGCCACCGCCAGCGCCAGCGCGATGGCGACGATGGTTTCGAGGAAGAGCAGCGGCACCAGCACCGTCAGCGAGGGCCCAAGCCGCGTGGCGAGGATGTGCGAGACCTTCTCGTTGGTGCTCCAGGACGCGCCGAAATCGGCCGTGACGATCTGCTTCAGGAAGATGCCGAGCTGCACGTAGTAGGGCTGGTCGACGCCCAGCTGCCGCCGGATGTTCTCGATCTGCTCGGGATTGGAGATCTTGCCGGCAAGGACATAAGCCGGATCGCCGCCGACCCAGTTGAACAGCAGGAACACGAGCAGCACCACACCCAGCAACGTGGGCAGCATCTGCCAGATCCTGCGAATGATGTAAGACCACATGATGCTTCGTTCCTTCCGGTGATGCCGGTCCGCGGATCGCGCGTGCCGTTGCTGGCGTCGTTGCGCGGCCGGATGCGCGGGCCGCGATGGTCACAAGGCCCCGGGGCCCGCGGCCGATCGCGGTAACGATCGACCGCGGCGCGGGGGTACTGCTCCTCAGGGCTGTGGGATGCCACCGGGATGACCGCCGGCTCCGGGCCTCTTCTCCTCCATCAACGCGGTTCGGCCGCGACGTCCAGGTACTGCCACGTCGACGCCAGGATCGGGTGCTTCTTGTAACCCAGCACGCGGGGCTGGATCAACTGGTTGCGATAGCGGCTGACGGTCAGCCGCATCGGTGCATACACTTCGAGCAGGCGGATCATGTCCCGGTAGAGCGCCTGGCGCTCCGGGCCGGGCGGCAGCCGCACGCTCCTGCGGTAGAGCGCATCGTACTCGGGAATGGTCACGCAACCGTTATTGCTCTGGCGAATGTTGGGGCTGAACCAGAGCTGCATGAAGTTATCGGCGTCGGGATAGTCGGCGATCCAGGCGTCGGTGCGGCTGAAAAGCTTGCATTGCTTCTCGAGCTTCAGCAATTCCGGGAATTTCTCCTTCTGGCCTTCCATGCGCACGCCGATGGCTTCGTAGGATTTCTTGACCAGCTCCTCCTGCTGCCGGCCCAGCGTGTCGGGGCGCGACGCATACCGGATCACCAGCGGCTTGCCGTCCGGAAACGTGCGCCACCCATTGGCGCCGCGCTTGAAGCCGAACTTGTCCAGCAGCGCGTTGGCGCCGATCGGATCGTATTTGATGCCGGGCTTCCAATCGGGAAAGTGGCCGACTACCCCGGGCGGGATCGGCGTGGTGGATTCCACCGCCTGGCCGTTGCGGATCACGCGGATATCCTCGTCGACGTCGTAGGACATCGCCAGCGCGCGGCGCAGCGCGATCTTGTCCTTGCTGAAGCCGCCGATGGAGGGGTCCTGCATGTTCCAGTAGATGAAGTTGATCTCGGGATCGACGATGCGCTCCAGGCGCACGCCTTTCGCCGCGAGCTCGGGCCGCAACTTGCCGTCGAGGATGGCATTGGGGGCGAGCGGACCCTCCATGTTCATCAGGTCGAGCTCGCCGCTTCGAAACGCCAGCCAGCGCGCCTGGTCTTCTTCCATCACGCTGATCTCGACGCGGCCGACGATCGGGATCTTGCGGCCCTTCATCTGCGCGACGAGCTTCTCGTCCCCCGGTTCCTGCGCCTGCCAGTCCCACTTCAACTCGCGGAAATCAGGGTTGGCCTCGAGCACGATCTTGGAGCTGCGCACCCATTCCGCGAGCTTGTACGGCCCCGTGCCCACCGGATTGCTCATCACGCGGCCGTCGGACTCGCCGTACTTGGCCACCACTTCGCGCGCGACCGCCGACGTCGATTCGTGTGCCAGCACGTAGTTGAGGTTGTAGTCGGTTTCCTTCAGCCGGAAGCGCAGCGTATAGCGGTCCACAGCCTCCAGTCCGGCGATCTTCTTGTCGTAATCGAAGCGGCCGGTTTTTTTCGCGGTCGCGGACTCCTCGTCGAGGCCGACGAACTTGCCCTCGATCAGGAACGCCCACGGCGAACGAATCCTGGGATCCACCACGCGCTTCATCGAATAGATGAAATCGTCGGCGGTGAGTTCGCGCGGCTTGCCGCCGAACGCCGGGTCGGCGGCGAAGAAAACGCCGCGGCGAAGCCGGATCGTATAGACGCGACCATTATCGGTGACCTCCGGCATGGCCTCCGCCAGCATCGGCACGACCTTGGCCGGGCGCGCGAGATAGTCATACGTGTAGAGCCGCTCGAAGACCGCCTGCAGGACGCCGGCGGAATAGAGGTCGC
>JANMCS010000263.1:0-5000 GCA_031361405.1 Betaproteobacteria bacterium | reverse complement strand
CTCACGCCCTGCTGCGCCACCACCTGCGGCAACTGCGACGTGACCTGGCTCACGCGGTTCTGCACGTTGACCTGGGCGATGTCGGGGTCGGTGCCGGGCTTGAAGACGACATTGATCGACACGTTGCCGGCCGACGAACTGGTCGACGAGAAGTAGAGCAGGTTGTCCACGCCGTTGATCTGCGCTTCGATCGGCGCGGCCACCTGGTTCGCAACCACGTCGGCCGTTGCACCCGGGTAGCTGGCGCCGATACTGACCGAAGGGGGCGCCAGCTCCGGATACTGCTCGATCGGTGACACCGACATCGCGACGGCGCCAGCCAGCACGAACAGGATCGATATGACCGACGACAGGATCGGCCGGTCGATGAAGAAGTGCGTGAACATGGGCGTTACTTCTTCGCGGTGTCGGGCGCCTTGGGGGCGGTTGCGCCCGCCGCGGGCGAGGCGGGCGCGCCGGGCGCCGCGATCGCCACCGGCTGGCCGGGGACGACCTTCAGCACGCCGTCGATGACCACGCGGTCACCCTTGACGAGCCCCCCGCGTATCACGATGTCCTTCTCGCCCTGATATTCGCCGACGACCACGGGCCGCACCTCGGCCACGTTGTCCGCGCGAACCACGTACACGAAATGACCGTTGCTGCCCTGCTGCACGGCAAGTTGTGGCACCACGATGGCGTTGGGCCGCAAGGCGCCATTGACGAGCGCGGTGACGAACATGCCGGGCCGCAGGTCGAGCTTGGGGTTGGGTAGCACGGCGCGCACCATGAACGATCCGGTGTCCTGGCTGAACGAAGGGTCGGCAAAGCCGATCTTGCCGCGATACGGGTAGATCACGCCTCCCGGCAGCACGATCTGGACGTCGAAGTTGTCGCCCTTCGGCGGTATCACCACGCCTTTCTCCGACCAGTCCTTGTACTTCGCCATCTGGTTCTGCGAGATGTTGAAGTTGACCCAGATCGGGTCGAGTGCGGCGACGTACGTAAGGTTGGCGCTATCGGCGGCGGCGTTGATGAACGCGCCCTGGCGCTGCAGCGAGCGGCTGGCCACGCCGGTGACTGGCGAGGTGATCGTCGAGTAGCCCAGGTTCAATTGCGCCTGCTCCACCTTGGCCTGCGCGGAGAACACGCCGGCCTTGGCGACATCGAGTTCGCCCTTGGCCTTGTCCAGGTCCGCCTGCGGCAGCGCATCCTGTTCGGCCAGCGGCTTCACGCGCCCGAAGGTGGCCTGCGCGGTGGTATAGCGCGCCTGCTGCGATTCCAACTCGCCCATGGCCGCATTGAGCGCCGCCTGGAACGGCTTCGGGTCGAGCACGAACATCAGCGCGCCCTGCTTGATCAGTTCGCCTTCCTGGTACGCGATCTTGTCGAGGTACCCCGACACCCGCGCCACGATGTTGACCTGGCGCGAGCTCTCGGTCTGGGCAACGAATGTGGAGACGTGGGGAATCGTCATCGGCTCGATGACCTGCACGCCGACCTGCGGCACGGCGCGCGCGGGGGGTGGGGCCTCCTTGCTGCAGCCGGCGAGTATGGCGACGGCGATGACAAGGATGGCGAACTGCGCCGAGCGGTGGAGAGACTTCATGGGCATCCTCAACGCGAAACTCAGACGGAATGGCATCAGCGCGCGAGACGCGCCGTCAGATCGTGCGCATCCGCACCCGTGATCGTGACTTGCGCGAATTCACCTACGCGCAGCTTGCCGCCGCCGCGCACGCGGACGATGCCGTCGATCTCGGGTGCATCGGCCATCGAGCGCGCGGTGGCGACGTCGCCGTCGACGTGATCGACCAGCACCTGCCTCGTGGCGCCGATCCTGCGCTGCAGGCGCGCGGCGCTGATGCGCGCCTGGGTGGCCATGAAGCGCGCCTGGCGTTCCTCGCGCACGGCCCGCGGCACCGGATCGGGCAGCGCGTTGGCAACGGCGCCGTCGACCGGCGAGTACGCAAAGCAGCCGACGCGATCGAGCTGCGCCTCCTCGAGGAAGGCCAGCAGCTCCTCGAATTCACGTTCGGTCTCGCCCGGGAAACCGGCGATGAAGGTCGAGCGAATCGTGAGGTCGGGGCAGATCGCGCGCCAGGCCTTGATGCGCGCCAGCGTGTTCTCGGCGTTGGCGGGGCGCTTCATCAGCTTGAGGATGCGCGGACTTGCATGCTGGAATGGCACGTCGAGGTACGGCAGCAGGCGGCCTTGCGCCATCAGCGGGATCACTTCGTCGACATGCGGATAGGGATAGACATAATGCAGGCGCACCCACACACCGAGTTCGCCCAGTGCCGCAGCCAGTTCCGTCATGCGCGTCTTGAGCGGCCGCCCGTTCCAGAAGCCGGTGCGGTACTTCACGTCCACGCCGTACGCGCTGGTGTCCTGCGAGATCACCAGCAATTCCTTCACGCCGGCCTTGACCAGGCGCTCGGCCTCCACCATCACGTCGCCGATCGGGCGGCTGACGAGATCGCCGCGCATGGCGGGGATGATGCAGAACGTGCAACGATGGTTGCAGCCTTCGCTGATCTTGAGATAGGCGTAATGCGTGGGCGTGAGCTTGACGCCGATGCTGTTCGACGTTGCCGGCATCAGGTCGACGAACGGATCGTGCAGCTTCGGCAGGTGGGCATGCACGGCTGTCATCACTGCCGCCGTTGCATGCGGGCCGGTGACCGCGAGCACGCGCGGATGGGCTTCGCGTACGAACGCGCCTCCATCCTTGGCGCCGAGGCACCCGGTGACGATCACCTTGCCGTTTTCGGACAGCGCCTCGCCGATGGCGTCGAGTGACTCCGCCACCGCCGCGTCGATGAAGCCGCAAGTGTTGACCACGACGAGGTCCGCACCTTCATACGACGGTGCAATGGCGTAGCCCTCGGCGCGCAGCTGCGTGAGGATCTGCTCGGAATCGACCAGTGCCTTGGGGCAGCCAAGCGACACGAAGCCCACTCGCGGCGCGACGAGCGGCGTGGTCGGACGGGAAGGGCGCGAAGTGGAAGGCATCAGACGCGGTACATCAACGAGGTGGCATCCAGCGAAGGGCATAACGCATCGCATCAACGCGGTGCAACAACCGCGCGATGCTGCACCGCGTTGCGGGAGTCAGCGTTTCTTGTCGTCGTCGGGGGTGCCCGGCGGCGTGAAGGCAGGAAACGGAAACGTGGTGAACATGCCGCGGGTCTGGTCCTGCATCCGCTGCTGCATGTCCATGAAGAGCTTGGCGCTTTGCTCCAGGTAGTTGCCGAGCATGCCCTGCATCGCCGGCGCCTGCATCTGCATGAACTGTTTCCACAGGTCGGGCGTCAGCATCATCTTGTCGCCGTACACCTGCTTGGCCTGATCCTGCAGCTTCTTCTGGATCACCATGAACGCCTTGACGTTCTGCTCCATGTACTGGCCCATGATCGTCTGTTGCGCGGTGCCGTAGAAACGGATCATCTGCGCCAGCATCTCGGGACTGAACATCGGCACGCCACCGCCTTCCTCGTCGAGAATGATCTGCAGCAGGATCCCGCGGGTCAGCTCCTCTCCGGTCTTGGCGTCGATGACCTGGAAATCGATGTTATCCAGCACCATCTGCTTGACGTCGGCCAACGTGATGTAGCCGCTGTTCGCCGTGTCGTACAGGCGCCGGTTGGGGTATTTCTTGATCATGCGGACCGCATCGCTCATCAAACGGACTCCCCAGAGGAATGGCGCGAGTATAACCCACTGATTTATCGAACGATTGACTTTCCGGAGGCCCTTGCACCACGCCTCTTGTGCGTCGCAACAAAAAACCCTTGACTTGGTGCGGGCACGTCCCTACAATTGGGTTTGTGCGGTGCAGCAAAGCGGGGTCGACAAGCGTCTACCTGCAGCGTTGCCGCCCCGCGAGCGGTTTCCCGGCAGTGTGATCCGAACCGCTCGAGCACCGGACCCGTATGGCAGACCGTGCCAACCGATGCAGCAGTCCCCGGGCCGCAAGGTACCAGGGAACAAGGATCGAGACCGAGACAACCGTCCAACGGACACATTGACAAAGGGAATCACCATGTACAACACGACCGAACAATTCACCGCTTTCTCGAAGACCAACGTGGCCCAAGCCACCAAGTTCGCCGCGCTCTCGCTCGAGAACGCCGAGAAGCTCGTCAAATTCAACCTCGGTGCCACCAAGGCCGCGTTCGCGCAGTCAGTGGAAGGCGCGCAAGCCGCCGCCGGCATCAAGGACGTGCAGGACCTGGTCGCGCTGCGCACCAAGCTGGCCGAAGCCCAGATGCAGACCGCCATGGGTTACTCGCGCCACCTGTACGAAATGGCCACCGAAGCGCAAGCGCAGTACTCGGCGCTGGCTGAAGAAGCCTTTGCCGTCTACACGAAGGGCGTGGCGGGTTGGGTTGACAGCGCCAGCAAGTCGGCCCCGGCCGGTTCGGACTCCGCGTTCAACGCGTTCCGTTCGACCATCGCCGCCACGACGGCTGCGTTCGACCAGTTCCAGAAGGCCAGCAAGCAAGTTGTGAGCATCGCCGACGCCAATGTGCGCGCCGCTGCCGCGACGGCGACGAAGGCCACGGCCAAGGGTCGCAAGTAAGGTAACAAGGCAAGGCACGACGGAGAAGGAACGATGCCATTGGTGCGAGGGAACTTGAAACGCCCGGGGCTGTCCCAATGTAGCAGGTGATGTCTCCTTCTGTATCAATGTTCTCCTCCTGATTGATACAGCCTTGAAAGCCCCGCGGCGCAACCCGCGGGGCTTCTTTTTTGGCGCCGGCAGTTTCATCGACGGGCGCTGATGCCGCCCGCCGCATTTTCAGAACATGTGTTGGCCGCCGTTGATCGCGATGTTGGCACCGGTCAGGAACGCGGCTTCCTCGCTAGCCAGGTAGGCGACCAGGCCCGCGACTTCTTCCGGCTTGCCCAGGCGTCCCATCGGAATCTGCGGAATGATCTTCGAGTCGAGCACTTCCTTCGGGATGGCCATCACCATCTTGGTACCGATGTAGCCGGGCGAGATGGTATTGGACGTG
>JANMCS010000192.1:0-5542 GCA_031361405.1 Betaproteobacteria bacterium | reverse complement strand
CTCGAGCGAAGCATGCTGGGGGAAAGGCGGGATGCAATCAGGATCAGCACCAACGTCAGCAGCATCAGCAGCGTTGACACCGCGTTGACCTCGGGCGTGACGGCAATCTTGATCATCGAGTAGATCTGCAGCGGAAGCGTAACGGTTCCAGCGCCGGCAGTGAAGAAGGTGATGACAAAATCGTCGATCGACAGCGTGAAGGCCATCAGCGCGCCGGCCACGACGCCGGGCATGATCAGCGGCAGCGTGACCCGGGCAAACGCCTGCCACGGGCTGGCGCCGCAGTCGCGGGCGGCCTCGGTCAGGCTCTCGTCCATCCCGGAGAGCCGCGAGCGCACGACGATGGCCACGAAGCCGATGCAGAAGGCCACGTGCGCCAGCGTGACGGAGACGAGACCCAGCGTCATGTTCAGCATCACGAAGAAGATCAGCAGCGAGACGCCCATCAGGATTTCCGGAATGGCGATCGGCGTCAGCACCAGCACCGGCAGCAGGCGCAGCTGGTACCGGTGCATCGCCACGCCCGCCATCGTGCCCAGCACCGTGGCGAGCAGGCTCGAGGCGGTGGCGATCAGCAGCGAGTTGATCGCCGCCTCGATCATCTCGCCGTTGGCGAACAGCTTGCGATACCAGTCGAACGTGAAGCCGACCCATTCGGCATTGAGGCGCGAGTCGTTGAACGAATAGACGACCACCACCACCAGCGGCAGGTACAGGAACGCATAGCCCGAGAGCGCGGCGCCCCACAGCCACCACGAGCGCCTACGCACCGGCGATCTCCGGCTGGCGACCGCGCCTGCCGACCCACGCGGCCAGCCCCGCCAAGGTCAGCGCGGCGATCGTCAGCACGATCGACAGCACGCTGCCGAAGGGCCAGTCGCGCGACTCGAGAAACTGCTGCTTGATGACGTTGCCGATCAGGCTGTCGTCGGGTCCGCCGAGTATGTCGGGAATCGCGAAGATGCCGAGCGCCGGGATGAACACCAGCGCCGCGCCCGCATAGACGCCCGGCAGCGACAGCGGAAAGGTGACGCGCCAGAACCGCTGCCATGCATTGGCGCCGAGGTCCTGCGCCGCGTCGAGCAGCGCCTGGTCGTGCTTCTCGAGGTTGGCATAGAGCGGCAGCACCATGAACGGCAGGTGCACGTACACCAGGCAGACGATCACGGCGAAGGAGCTGAACAGCAGGCTGACCGGCGCGAGGCCGAACGTCGCTAGCGTGCCGTTGACCACGCGCGCCAGCATCGCCTGCGGGCCGAGGATGATCATCCAGGCGTAGACCCGGATGAGGAAGTTGCTCCAGAACGGCAGGATCACAAGCAGCAGCAACAGGTTGCGGTGATGGCTGGGGCTGCCCGCAATCAACGCGGCCAGTGGATACGCGAGCGCGAGGCACAGGAGCGTGGTCACGAGCGCATAGACGACCGACTTCACGAAGATCCGCGCGTACAGCGTGTCCTCGAAGAAGCGCGCATAGCTGTCGAGGTTGAGGTCGAGGCTGCCGTTGGCATCCACGAGCGGCGCAAGCGCGCCGAATTCGCCAGGCGTGCGGAACGACGCCAGCACCATGATGAGCCCGGGGATGGCGAAGAAGAACAGCAAGTACAGGAGAGGCGGCCCGCTGATCAGCCACTTGCCAAGACGCTCCATTCGGCGCGGTGCGCTCATGCCGCGATGAAGTGGCCCGCGGCCGCCGGCCAGCCGATCGCGACGGTGTCGCCCACTTCGAAGAACTTGGCGCGTCCCGCCGCAGAATTGGCCAGCAGCGCCTCGATCTTGGCGCCGCCCGCGGTGGTGACGATGTAGACGGTGACGTCGCCCTGGTAGAGAAAATCCGACACGGTCCCCTGGAACTGGTTGTGCTCCGCGTCGGGATCGAGCGTGGCCTGCAACCGGATCTTTTCCGGACGCAGCGCAATCGACGCGGTGGTGTCCGCGGTGACCGTTTGCGTGGTCGCGACCGCGACCGGTCCCAGCCCCTCGACGTCGAGCGTGACGATGCCGTCCGCAGCGGCGATGACGGGTCCGGCGAGCAGGTTGCAGGTGCCGATGAAGTCGGCGACGAAGCGGGTACGCGGATAGCTGTAGATCCGCGACGGCACGTCGAGCTGCTCGACATTGCCCTTGTTCATCACGGCGATCCGGTGCGACAGCGCCAGCGCTTCGGTCTGGTCGTGGGTGACATAGACAAACGTGATCCCCACTTCCTTCTGCAGGTTCATGAGCTCGATCTGCAGCTCGACCCGCAGTTTGGCATCGAGCGCCGCGAGCGGCTCGTCGAGCAGCAGCAGCGTGGGATGCGTGACCAGCGCCCGCCCGATCGCGACGCGCTGCTTCTGCCCGCCCGAAAGCTCGTGCGGAAAGCGGTTGCCGAAGCCGGTGAGGCGGACGTCCTCGAGCGCAGCGGCCACCTTGGCCGGAATCTGCGCCGCCGGTGTCTTCGCCATTTCGAGGGGGAAGGCGATATTGCCCGCCACCGTCATGTGCGGAAACAGCGCGTAGCTCTGGAAGACGGTGCGCACGGGGCGCGCTTCCGGCGGGCGGTCGGCGAGGTCCTCGCCGTTCAGCCGGATCACGCCCCCATCCGGGCGGTCGAAGCCGGCAATCATGCGCAGCAGCGTGGTCTTGCCGCACCCGGAGGGACCGAGCAACGTGAAGAATTCACCGGCCTCGATGGCCAGTGAAACCCGGTCGACGGCATTGAAATCGCCGAAACGGCGCGATACATCCTGGATTTCGAGGAGCGCCATCGGGCGGGATTGCAGGGGAGGTTTGTGACTGACGCGGATTGTATAGCCTATTGCCGCACCGCAAAACCGGCGCCGACGGGGGCGCCGCCCAATGGCACTAACTGCCCGAAGGCGTTCGGGCGCGTGGCGCCAGGCGGGGGCGATCTCCCGCTGCCCGGCACCGGGTTGCAAAGGCACGGCATTTGCATAGTGTCGGCTGCGGCAACGAACGGCAGCGGTAGTTATGCCGTTGTCATTGTATTCAGGCGCACCGACCGCGCGCGTGATATTTTCGATACCCATGCCCCAGCCCATCAAGCCCACGTTGCTCGACACGCTCCGCGAAAAATCGGAGGCCCTGCGCGCGCAGGACACGGCCGCCCGCAAGCCGATGGAAGAGGCGCTGAAGGACATCGACCGGGGGCTCTGGCGCACCTTTCGCTGGCTCGACGAGGCCATCGGGCATCTGCAGGTGATCAAGCCCGCCGTCACACACACTTTCGTCCTCGACAAGATCGTGGCCGTCGCGCGGCCCCATTTCGCTCGCGGCTTCGTGTCGTTTCGCCGGCGCGCGCTGGCCGGCATGGAAGTGCTGGAGCATGTCGAGATGTTCTACCGTCTGGAAGGCGATGCGCCGATTGCGGTTCGCGTCAGTCCGGCCGCGGCGCTGGGTATCGAGCAGCGCCTGCGCAGTTCGACGCTCGATTTCACCTACCAGGCCGAGCAGGACGAGAAGCGCGTGGTCCGCTACGGCCTGTTCCAGATCCAGCCGGTCATATCCGCAACCGTGCGCTTCCAGCCCGATTACTACCGGCAGGTCGTGCTCGTGACGCTGCACAACGTCGACCGCTTCGAGTCCGTGCAACTCGAGTTCGTGCCCGACAAGCTGGACGAACTCGCGCTGGAGGATCTGGTGAAATTCATCATGGGCGAACCCAACGGCTTCCTGCGCCGCGCGCCGCTCGCCCACATCCGCCCGCGCCGCGAAGCGACGCCTGAAGCGGCGGCTTCCGCGCCGCAGCGCGCCCGCGTCTAGCGGCCGCGCGCGCCGGCTCCGGCAAGCCCGGCTTACCGGCGCAACAGCAACAGCACGACCACGGCTGCCAGCAGCACGGCCACCACGCCCAGCCAGCGGTTGCGCGCCTGCTGCCCCGCGACAAGCGCCAGCAATGCCGCATCGGACGCCGAGGACGGCGCCAGCAGGCGCTGGTGCAGCAACCGCGGCAATTCCGGCAGCGCCGCCACGATATAGGGCGCTTCGGCCAACAGGCGGCGCTGCAGCGCCGGCAATCCGATCTGGTCCTGCATCCACCGCTCCAGGAACGGCTTGGCGGTCACCCACAGGTCGAGGTCGGGGTCGAGCTGACGGCCCAGGCCCTCGACGTTCAGCAGCGTCTTTTGCAGCAGCGTGAGCTGCGGCTGGATCCGCACGTTGAAACGGCGCGAAGCCCGGAAGAGCTGCACCAGTACTTTCGCCAGCGAAATTTCCTTCAGCGGCCGGTCGAAGATCGGCTCGCAGACCACGCGGATTTCCGCTTCGAGTTCGTCGACACGCGTGTCGGGCGGCACCCAGCCCGACTCGATGTGCGCAGTGGCCACGCGGTTGTAGTCGCGGCGGAAGAACGCGAGGAAGTTCTGCGCAAGGTAGCTCTTGTCGGTCTCGGAAAGCGTGCCCATGATGCCGAAATCAAGCGCCACGTACTTGCCGTGGTGGGGGGCGTCGATGGCGACGAAGATGTTGCCCGGATGCATGTCCGCGTGGAAGTAGCCGTCGCGGAAGACCTGCGTGAAGAAGATTTCCACGCCGCTCTTCGCCAGCCGCCTCAAGTCGATGCCCGCGGTGCGCAGCTCGTCGGTGCGGCCGATGGGAATGCCGGCCATCCGCTCCATCACCAGCACCTGCTCGTTGGTGTAGTCCCAGTAGATTTCGGGCACGCGCAGCAGCGGCGAGAGGCGGAAGTTGCGCCGCAGCTGCGAGCAGTTGGCGGCCTCGCGCGTCAGGTCCAGCTCGTCGCGCATCGTCTTCTCGAATTCGCGCACCACGTCGCGGGGGCGCAGCCGGCGGCCATCGGCGGAGATGCGTTCAATCACCCCCGCCGCCGTGTGCATCAGCGCGATGTCGTGCTCGATCACGGCGCTGATGCCCGGCCGCAGCACCTTCACGGCGGCCATCGTGCCGTTCTGCAATTCCGCGAAATGCACCTGGGCGACGGATGCGCTGGCGATGGGCGTGCGATCGAACGCCCGAAAGACATCGTCGACGGGGCGGCCGTAGCTTTTCTCGAGGATGGCCACCACCTCCTCGCCGGGGAACGGCGGAACGCGATCCTGCAATTTGGCCAACTCGTCCGAGATGTCAGGCGGCAACAGGTCGCGCCGCGTGGAAAGCATCTGACCGAACTTGACGAAGATCGGGCCCAGCGCTTCAAGCGCCAGGCGCAGCCGCACCGCGCGTGGCTGCGACAAGTCACGCCAGAAGAGCACGCGGTTGACGAGCGGCCGGAAGCCACGCAGCCGCGGGTGTTCGAGCACGAACTCGTCGAGTCCGAAGCGCAGCGCAACAGTGTTGATGCGGATGAAGCGGGTGATACGCATCCCGCCATTCTACGGGAGGGGTACCGCGCAACCCGCGGCCACCCGAACCCTGCCTGCACCACGCGCCCCATCGCAGTTCGGGGCGCGTGATGCACGGCTCACTTGGGCGTCGCCGGGAACTGGATGACGGGTCCCTTCGCCACCTGGCCCGGGGGCAGGTAGGCAGGCGCGGGTTGGCCGGCCGGTCCCAGCGAACGAATGAAGCGATACGTCGCGCG
>JANMCS010000186.1:0-8358 GCA_031361405.1 Betaproteobacteria bacterium | reverse complement strand
GCTGCACACCAACGCGTTCGACGAAGCGGTTGCGCTGCCCACCGATTTTTCCGCAAGGGTTGCGCGCAACACTCAAGTGATCCTGCAGGAAGAAACGCACATCGGCAGCGTGATCGACCCGTGGGCCGGCTCCTACATGATGGAGAAGTTGACGCAGGACATGGTCGACCGGGCGTGGGCCATCCTGGAAGAGGTCGAAGCGATGGGCGGCATGACGCGCGCCGTGGACAGTGGCTGGGCCAAGCTCCGGATCGAAGCGGCCGCGGCGGAAAAGCAGGCGCGCATCGACAGTGGCAGGGACGTGATCGTAGGCGTGAATCGCTTCCGCCTCGATCACGAAGATCCCATGGACGTGCGGGAGATCGACAATACCGCCGTGCGCGAAGCGCAGCTGAAGCGTCTCGCCAGCGTCAAGGCCAACCGCGACGACAAGAAGATGATGGCCGCGCTGGACGCGCTCGTCACCTGCGCGCGCACTGGCGACGGCAACCTGCTCGAACGCGCAATTGCGGCCACCCGCGCGCGGGCCACGGGTGGCGAAATTTCCGACGCGCTGGAAACGGTGTGGGGTCGCCATCGCGCCACCACGCAGAGCGTGGCGGGCGTGTACGGCGCCAACTTCGCGGAGGATCGCATGTGGGAGGACATCAAGGCCGACATCGCGGCCTTCGCGGCAGCGGAAGGTCGCCGCCCGCGGCTCATGGTGGCCAAGCTCGGGCAGGATGGCCACGATCGCGGTGCCAAGGTGGTGGCCACGGCTTTCGCGGATCTCGGCTTCGACGTCGACATCGGCCCGCTGTTCCAGACGCCGGAGGAAGCGGCGCGGCAAGCCATCGAGAATGATGTGCACGCGGTAGGCATTTCCACGCTGGCCGCGGGTCACAAGACGCTGGTGCCGGCAATCATTGCCGCCCTGCGCGCGCAGGGCGCCGGCGACATTGTCGTGTTTGTGGGTGGCGTGATCCCGCAGCAGGATTACGCGATGCTGCACGCCGCCGGCGTGGCGGGCATCTACGGCCCGGGCACGGCGATCCCCGCGTGCGCCGCCGACGTGCTGGCCAAGATTCGCGCAGCGCGCGTGGCGGCCTGATTGGTTGCTGTCGCGCCCATCACCGCCATGGGGTCCCGCGCCACGGGCGCGGACGAGGCCACCGTGCTTGCCGACGGCGTTCGCGCCGGCGACCGCCGGACGCTGGCCAAGGCCATCACACTCGCGGAATCCACGCGCGCCGATCACCAGGCGACCGCGCAGGCGGTGATCGCCGCGATCCTGCCCGGCACCGGCAACGCATTGCGCCTCGGCATCACCGGCGCGCCGGGCGTGGGCAAGTCGACCTTCATCGAGGCGCTGGGACTGCACCTGATCCAGGCCGGCCACAAGGTCGCCGTGCTGGCGGTCGATCCATCCAGCGCGGTCAGCGGCGGCTCTATCCTGGGCGACAAGACGCGCATGGAATTGCTGGCGCGCGAAGCGCGCGCCTTCATCCGGCCGTCCCCGTCGAGTGGCGCGCTGGGCGGCGTGGCCGCGCACACGCGCGAGGCGATGCTGCTGGTCGAGGCCGCCGGCTTCGATGTCGTGATCGTCGAGACCGTGGGCGTAGGCCAGAGCGAAACCGATGTTGCGAATCTCACCGACGTCTTCGTGCTGATGCAGTTGCCCAATGCCGGCGATGACCTGCAGGCCATCAAGAAGGGCATCGTCGAACTTGCCGAAGTCATCGTTTACAACAAGCGCGATCTCGATCCGCTGGCCGCCGACCGTGCGAAGGGGCAGATGGCCAGTGCGCTGCCGCTGCTGCGGCCGGTGTCGCCCCATTGGCGTACGCCGGTACTGGGCATCAGCGCGCTGAAGGGCGAGGGCATCGACGAATTCTGGAGCACCGTGGTGCGTTGTCGCGACGCCCTGGCCGCGGCGGGCGAACTGCCCGCCAAGCGGCAGCGGCAGGCCTTGACCTGGACCTGGCACCTGCTCGATGCGGGACTGCGTGCACGTTTTCGCGACGACGCGACGGTGCAGGCGGCATTGCCGGGCGTGCTGGCGGAGGTCGCGGCGGGAACGCTCACACCGGTGGCCGCTGCGCGCCGCCTGCTCGACGGCATCTGAAGAAAGGACACACCGTGCACGACATCATCCGGCAGCTCGATCAGAAACGCGCCGAAGCGCAACTGGGAGGTGGCGCAAAGCGCATCGCGTCCCAGCATGCCAAGGGCAAGCTCACCGCGCGTGAACGGCTCGAGTTGCTGCTCGACGTCGGGTCCTTCGAAGAATGGGACATGTTCGTCGAGCACCGTTCGCACGACTTCGGCATGGAGAAGGAAAAAGTGCCGGGTGACGGCGTGGTCACCGGCTACGGCATGATCAACGGCCGCCTGGTCTTCGTGTTCTCGCAGGATTTCACGGTGTTCGGCGGCTCGCTGTCCGAAGCGCATGCGGAAAAAATCTGCAAGGTGATGGACCAGGCGATGAAGGTGGGCGCCCCGGTGATCGGACTCAACGATTCCGGCGGGGCGCGCATCCAGGACGGTGTCGCGTCCCTGGGTGGCTATGCCGAGGTCTTCCAGCGCAACGTGCTCGCCTCGGGCGTCGTGCCGCAGATCTCGCTGATCATGGGTCCGTGCGCGGGTGGCGCCGTGTACTCGCCGGCCATGACGGATTTCATCTTCATGGTGAAGGATTCGTCGTACATGTTCGTCACCGGCCCGGAAGTGGTGAAGACGGTCACGCACGAGGAAGTAACGGCGGAGGAATTGGGCGGTGCCATGACGCACACCACGCGCTCCGGCGTGGCCGACCTGGCCTTTGATTCGGATGTCGAGGCGCTGCTGATGCTGCGCCGCTTCTTCAACTACCTGCCGCTCAACAACCGCGATACGCCGCCCCATCGCGCCACCAACGACCCGGCGGATCGCCTGGAAATGTCGCTGGATACGCTGGTGCCCGGCAACGCCAACAAGCCCTACGACATGAAGGAGCTGATCGCCAAGATCGTCGATGACGGCGAGTTCTTCGAATTGCAACCGGACTATGCGAAGAACATCGTGATCGGCCTGGCCCGCATGGAAGGCGCGCCGGTGGGCATCGTCGCCAACCAGCCGCTGGTGCTGGCGGGGTGCCTCGACATCCGCAGCGCCATCAAGGCTGCGCGCTTCGTGCGCTTCTGCGATGCGTTCAACATTCCCGTGCTCACGCTGGTCGACGTGCCCGGGTTCATGCCGGGCACGGCGCAGGAATATGGCGGCATCATCAAGCACGGCGCCAAGTTGCTGTACGCCTACGCGGAGTGCACGGTGCCCAAGGTGACAGTGATCACGCGCAAGGCCTATGGCGGTGCCTACGACGTGATGAGCTCCAAACACCTGCGTGGCGACGTCAATTTCGCGTGGCCGTCGGCGGAAATTGCGGTGATGGGACCGAAGGGCGCGGTCGAGATCATCTTTCGCGACGAGAAAAGCGATCCGGCCAAGCTGGCCGAGCGCGAACGTGAATATCGCGAGAAATTTGCCAACCCGTTCATCGCCAGCCGTCGCGGCTTCATCGACGATGTGATCATGCCCCACGAGACGCGCAAGCGCATCTGCCGCAGTCTCGCGATGTTGCGCGGCAAGGAACTCGAGAATCCGTGGCGCAAGCACGGCAACATTCCGTTGTGAAGTGACCGCATCCGTCATGTTCAAGAAAATCCTGATTGCCAACCGCGGCGAAATCGCCTGCCGCATCATCAGCACTGCGCGCAGGATGGGCATCGCCACGGTCGCCGTGTATTCCGACGCGGACCGCGACGCGCGCCATGTCGGATTGGCCGATGAGGCGGTGTACCTGGGACCCGCGCCATCGCGCGAATCGTATCTGCGCGGCGACCGCATCATCGAGGCGTGTCGCGCCACCGGCGCACAGGCCGTGCATCCTGGCTACGGCTTCCTGTCGGAGAACGAAGCGTTTGCCCGCGATGCCGAGGCTGCGGGCATCGTGTTCATCGGCCCGAAGGCGCCGTCCATCGCGTCGATGGGCGACAAGATCGCGTCGAAGAAACTGGCCGCGAAAGCGCAGGTCAACACCATCCCCGGCTACACGGACGTGATCGCCAACGCCACCGACGCCGTGCGCATCGCCAAGGACGTGGGTTATCCCGTGATGATCAAGGCATCGGCGGGAGGCGGCGGCAAGGGCCTGCGCGTGGCGGCCAACGACAAGGAGGCGCGCGAAGGCTTCGAGGCGTGCCGTGTGGAAGCCAAGGCCAGCTTCGGCGACGATCGCATCTTCATCGAGAAATACATCGAGGAGCCGCGGCACATCGAGATCCAGGTGCTGGGCGATGCCCATGGCAACCTCGTGTACCTGTGGGAGCGCGAGTGCTCGATCCAGCGCCGCCACCAGAAGGTGATCGAGGAGGCGCCGTCGCCATTCCTCGACGACGCCACGCGCCAGGCGATGGGCGAGCAGGCCTTGGCGCTGGCCCGGGCGGTCAACTATCAATCGGCGGGCACCGTCGAATTCGTCGTGGGCCGCGATCGCAGTTTCTACTTCCTCGAGATGAACACGCGGCTGCAGGTCGAGCATCCGGTCACGGAAATGATCACCGGCCTCGACCTGGTGGAGTGGATGATCCGCATCGCCGCCGGCGAAAAACTGGCGTTCAGGCAGGAGGACATCCGCCGCGAGGGCTGGGCCATCGAATGCCGGATCAACGCCGAAGACCCGCTGCGCGCCTTCCTGCCGTCGATCGGCCGCTTGGTGCGCTACCAGCCGCCGCCCGAAGTGCCGGGGGTCGTGCGGGTGGACACCGGCGTGTATGAGGGCGGCGAGATCTCGATGTACTACGATTCGATGATCGCCAAGCTCATCACGCATGCGCCCACGCGCGCCGAGGCCATCACGCGGATGCAGGACGCGTTGAACACGTTCGTGATCCGTGGTGTTGCCTCCAACCTGATGTTCCAGTCGGCCTTGCTGCGCCACCCGCGTTTCGCCGAAGGGCGCCTCACCACCGCCTTCATTCCCGAGGAATTTCCGGAAGGATTTCGCGCAGCCGACCTGCAGCCGCCCGATGCGCCGCTGCTGGCGGCGGTGGCCGCGACGGTGCATCGCGCCTATCGCGACCGCGCCGCCGGCATCGAAGGCCAGGTGGCGGGACACGAATTTGCGGTCGGCGAGGAATATGTCGTGCTCGGCCTCGACCAGCCCGTACCGGTCACCGCGCGGCACGCCACAGGTGGATGTGATGTGCGCATCGACAACCGGGATTTTGCAATCCGCCATCAGTGGCGCTTCGGCGAAATCCTGATGCACGGCACCTGCAACGGCGCGCCGTTCGTGGTGCAGGTGGAGCGTCCTGGTCTCAAGTACAAGTTGGCGCATTTCGGTGCCTTCCGCGAGCTCACCGTGCTGCCGGCCCGGGCCGCGGCGCTGCTGGCGATGATGCCGCAGAAGCTTCCGCCGGATCGCAGCCGCGAACTTCTTTCGCCGATGCCCGGGTTGCTGACCGAGGTGGCGGTGGCGGTCGGACAGGCGGTCAAGGTCGGTGAACGCCTGGTTGTGATCGAGGCGATGAAGATGCAGAACGTGTTGCTGGCAGAGCGCGACGGTGTCGTCGCCGAGTTGCTGGCCAAGCCCGGCGAGAGCCTCGCCGTCGATCAGCCGGTGCTCCGTTTCCAATGAGTACGCGGCCCTTTCGCATTCTCGGCGTCCAGCAGATTGCGATCGGCAGCGAGGACAAGTCCCGGCTGCGCCGGTTGTGGGTCGATTGCCTGGGCGTGACGATCACCGGCCAATACAAGAGCGTGCGGGAGAACGTGGACGAGGATATTGCCAGCGTCGGTACCGGCATGGCCCGGTGCGAAATCGACCTGATGCAGCCGCTCGACGCGGCCGCGAAACCGGCGGTGCACATGCCGCCACTCAATCACATCGGCCTGTGGGTCGATGACCTGGCTGCAGCCGTCACGTGGTTGTCGGCGCAGGGCGTGCGCTTTGCCCCGGGCGGCATCCGCAAAGGTGCTGCCGGCCACGACGTCACGTTCATCCATCCGCGCGGCAACGATGACCATCCGCTCGGTGGCGAAGGCGTGCTGATCGAGCTGGTGCAGGCGCCAGACGACGTGATCCAGGCGGCGGGCTGACCATGCGTGCCGTGCTGAAGGCGCTTACCCACTTGCCGCTGCCGCTGATGTATGCGGTCGGCTATGTCGTGTTCTTCATCGCCTTCTACCTGATGCGCTGGCGCCGCGACCGCGCCAAGGACGATATCGCCAACGCGTTTCCCGAGATGTCGCCGAAGGAACGTGCCGCAATCCTGAAGGCGTCGTATCGCAATCTTGCTGATGCCGTGGCCGAGTCGTTCTGGGGCTTTGGCGCCAGTCCCGAGGCCATCAAGGCCCGGGTGACCATCGAAGACCCGGAGCTCATCCAGCGCGCCATCGACCGCAAGCAGACGCTGCTGCTGCTGGCCGCGCACCATGGCAACTGGGAATGGCTGCTGCTCGCGGCCGGCGCGCACTTTGCGATCCCGATCGACGTGGTCTACCAGCCGCAGCGCTTCGCGCCGCTCGATGCCTTCCTGCGCGATGTGCGCTGCCGCTTCGGCGGCAAGCTGATTCCGCGCAAGGAATTCATTTACGCACTGCTGTCGCACAACGCCGATCACCCGCGCGCCTACGCGCTGATTGCCGACCAGACTCCGCGCCGTCAGGATCCCAAGTACTGGACCCACTTCCTCCGGCAGGACACTGCATTTTTCGTGGGCGCGGGCAAGGTTGCGAAATACCTCGAGTCACCCGTCTACTTCGTCTCGATGCGGCGCGTCCGACGCGGTCACTACACGGTTCGCCTCGACGTGCTGGCCGAGCCGCCCTACGAGGATCTGGACGATGCGATGATCGTCGAGCGATATGCGCGCGCGCTTGAGCGCGCCATCATCGACAGCCCGGCCGATTGGCTGTGGTTGCAGAAAAAATGGAAATACTCGAAGCCCGCGCCCGGTGACGACACCTACTCGCAGGCTTTCCCCGCGCGGTGACGGCGTGACGTCAATCTTCCTGCCAGAGCGCGATCGTGGCGAGATGAGCGCCGGGCGCGCGCAGCGCGTACAGCGTCCAGCGGTCCGGTGTGTACGGCGACGGGCCTGCGTCCACGCGCACGCTGCCGTTGTCGAGTGCAATTGCGATGTGACGAAAGGGCGCGGAAAGCGCGTCGCCGGTGGCCTTGCTCATCGCCTCCTTGCACGTCCAGAGGCGCAGCAGCGCGCGTCGGCGCGGGTCTGGATCGAGCGCATCAAGCATCGCCTGTTCACTGGGCGCCATGAACTTGCGCGCCACGCCGGCGACATTGAGCGTGCGGTCTTCGTGCTCGACATCCACGCCGATGCGGCCGCCCGTCGCCATGCCGATCAACGCAAAGGCGCCCGTATGCGAGACGTTGAAGTCGAGCCCGGTCGCGCCGTGCACGTAGGGGCGACCGCGGTCTCCACGCCGAATGTCGACACGCTCCGGTGCCTGCGCCAGTTGCTGCCCCAGCAACCCCCGCAGCGTGCCGCGACCGGCGATGTAGCGGTCGCGCAGCATGGCGGTGCCAAAACGCGCGGCACGGGCCTGCTCGCCCGGCGCCAGCACGGCGGCAAGGTGTGCGAGTCCATCGGGCGTCGGGGTCAACCCGCATACCCAGAGGTTGATGCCGGGTGCCGGGGATGCCAACGCCCGGGGCGCCGCTGTTTGCGGCATGACGTCCGCAACACCGGCGGCGTGCGGCTCTAGCGCCATAACGACGCCTCCGTGCCATCCAACATGCTGGTCCAGCCACGCACACCCTGGTTCGACGTACTGGGTCCGGTCATGGGACGCATGTCGCGCTGGCCCCCGCGGCTGCTGGATGCATTCGGCTTTGTTGCCTATTTCGTCGTGTATCGCGCATTGCGCTGGCGGCGGCGACTTGCCGCCACCAATCTTGCCAACGCGTTTCCGGAAAGGACCGCGGCGGAGCGCGACCATATCCTGCGCCAATCGTACCGCAATCTCGGCCGTACGCTCGCCGAGGCGCTGTGGGGCTACGCCGCCAGTGGCGAGGCACTTGCCGCGCGGGTGCATTACGTCAATCCCGAGCTCATCGCGCAGTACACGGCGCGGGGACAATCGGTGGTGCTGCTCGCCGCGCATTTCTGCAACTGGGAATGGCTGCTGCTCACCGCGGGCGCGGTGCTGAAGATTCCGATCGATGCGGTCTACAAGCCGCAGCGTGTGCCCAGTGTGGACACCTACCTGCGCGCGGCGCGCAGCCGCTTTGGTGGCAATCCGATTCCGCACCAGACGTTCATGGTCGAGGTGATGAAGCGACGCGCCGATGTGCGTGCCTATGCGCTGGTCGCCGAC
>JANMCS010000142.1:0-3750 GCA_031361405.1 Betaproteobacteria bacterium | reverse complement strand
CACGGCAAAGGCATGCGCAGCGAATACGGCCGCGTCGCCCGGGCGCAGGTACGCAAGCGTGGCGAGTTCGAGAATGTCGTTGGAGCCGTTACCCAGGATCAGCTGCTCGGGGTCGACGGCGAGGCGCGTGGCCAGCGCGGCCTTCAGCGCGTAGCCATTGCCATCGGGATAGCGGGTGATGTCCTGCGCGGCCGCGGCGATGGCCGCCAGTACGCGCTGGCCAGGACCACGCGGATTTTCGTTCGACGCCAGCTTCACGATGGTGGCCGGATCGAGGTTCATCTCGCGCGCCAGATCGTCCACGGGCTTGCCCGGGACATAGGGCGCGATCCGACGGATGTGATCGGGGGCGGCAGGTGCGGCGGCAGTCATCGGCAAGGCCAACTTTCAGTCGAGGGCAGCGGGATACGAACCCAGCAATTTGAGGAACGGCGCGCGGGTGGCGAGTTCGGCGAGTGCAGCCGCCACGGCGGAATCGTCGCGGTGACCCACGACATCGACGAAGAACAGGTATTCCCACCGACCGGTGCGCGCCGGCCGCGATTCGAAGCGCGACATCGAGACGCCATGCCGGGCCAGCGGCTCCAGCAACTCGACCACTGCGCCGGGGCGGTTGGGACACGACATCACCAGCGACGTGGCATCATTGCCCGACGCCCCGATCTTCTGCCGCCCCAGCACCCAGAAGCGCGTGGTGTTGTTGGGCTCGTCCTCGATGTGCGGCGCGAGTGTGGCCAGCCCGTAGATCACGCCGGCATTTTCACCCGCGATGGCGGCGGCGCCCTCCTCGGCCGCGGCCAGTCGCGCGGCCTCGGCGTTGCTGGCCACGGCAATGCGCGGCACCGCCGGCAAGTGTCGCGCCAGCCATTGCACGCATTGCGCCAGCGATTGCGCGTGCGAGTACACCTTGGTGACCTTGCCCAGCGCGCCCGCGTTGGATAGCAGGTTCTGCTGGATGCGCAGCTTGACTTCGCCGCATACCGAGAGATCGGTCGTGCACATGAGATCGAGCGTGCGGCCCACCGCGCCCTCGGTCGAATTCTCGACCGGGACGACCGCGAAATCGGTCTGCCCGCTTTCGAGCGCGCGAAAGATTTCGTCGATGGTTGGCAGCGGCACCGGCTCCACTGCACTGCCGAATTGCTTGGCGACCGCGGCATGGCTGAACGTGCCTGCCGGCCCCAGGTAGGCGATACGCATCGGCTGTTCCAGCGCGAGGCACGCCGACATCACCTGGCGAAACACCGCCGTGACGGCGGCGTTGGACAGCGGCCCGGTGTTGGCGCCGGTGACACGCGCCAGCACCTGCGCCTCGCGCTCCGGGCGATACGCGGCCACGCCGCCTTTCAACGTGCCGATGTCCTCCGCATGACGCGCGCGTTCGTTGAGCCGGGCCAGGATCTCGGTATCGAGCGCGTCGATTGCGGCGCGGTGCTGCGCAATGTCGGCAGCCGTGCCGCGCTCGTCGTGGCTCATGGTCGGTTCCGCCACGCCACTTACGCGTCGCCTTCGGCGGCGTCGTCATCCGTCTCGACGACGCGTTCGAGCCCGGCCAGTTTTTCTCCGGCGTCGAGGTTGATCAGCGTCACCCCCTGCGTGGAACGGCTCATTTCGCGGATAGCCTTCACCGGCGTGCGGATGAGCACGCCACCCGTGGAGATCAACATCACTTCGTCGTCCGGCAGCACCAGTGCCGCCGCCACGACCTGGCCGTTGCGTTCGGATTGCTGGATGGCGATCATCCCCTTCGTGCCGCGGCCGTGGCGCGTGTATTCGACGATCGGCGTGCGCTTGCCGTAGCCATTTTCGGTGGCGGTCAGCACCGACTGTGCTTCGTCGATGGCCACCAGCATCGAGATCACGCGCTGCTTCTTCTCGAGCATCATGCCGCGCACGCCGTGTGCGTTGCGCCCCATCGGCCGCACGTCATTTTCATCGAAGCGGACGGCCTTGCCGCCCGAGCTGAACAGCATCACATCGTGCGTGCCGTCGGTGAGTGCCACGCCGATCAGCGAATCGCCGTCGGTCAGATCCACGGCGATGATGCCCGAGGGCCGCGGCCGCGAGAATTCGGCCAGCGTGGTCTTTTTGACGGTGCCCATCGACGTGGCCATGAATACGAACTGGTTGTCGGTGAATTCCTTCACCGGCAGGATGGCCGTGATCTTTTCGTTGTCGGCCAGCGGCACCAGGTTGACGATGGGTTTGCCGCGCGAAGTGCGCGAGCCCTGCGGCACGTTGTAGACCTTGAGCCAGTAGACGCGGCCGCGATTGGAGAAGCACAGGATGAAGTCGTGCGTGTTGGCGATGAACATCCGGTCGACGAAATCGTCTTCCTTGGTGGCCGTGGCCTGCTTGCCGCGACCGCCACGCTTCTGCGCGCGGTATTCATCGACGCGCTGCGCCTTCATGTAGCCGCCGTGCGACAGGGTGACCACCATTTCCTCGGGAGCGATCAGGTCTTCGATCGACAGGTCGACACCCTGAGCCACAATTTCCGAACGCCGGGCATCGCCGAACTGGTCGCGGATGGTCGTGAGTTCGTCGCCGATGATCGTGGTGACGCGTTCCGGCTTGGACAGGATGTCGATCAAATCGACGATCAGCGCCATCACTTCGCGATATTCGCCGGTGATCTTGTCCTGTTCGAGTCCGGTCAGGCGCTGCAGGCGCAGTTCGAGGATGGCCTGGGCCTGCACGTCGGAGAGACGGTAGCCCTCCTGTTGCCAGCCGAAGTCGAGCGGCAGGCCGTCCGGACGCGCGGCATCCGCCGCCGCGCGCTGCAGCATTTCCTCGACGATGGTCGAGCGCCACAACTTGCCCATCAGCGCGGCCTTGGCTTCCGGCGGCGTGGGCGACGCCTTGATCAGCGCGATGATTTCGTCGACGTTGGACAGCGCGACCGCGAGGCCTTCGAGAATGTGGCCACGTTCGCGCGCCTTGCGCAGTTCGAACACCGTGCGCCGCGTGATCACTTCGCGGCGGTGGATCAGGAAGTACTCGAGAAACTGCTTGAGGTTGAGCAGCCGCGGCTGGTTGTCGACCAGCGCCACCATGTTCATGCCGAAGCTGTCCTGCAGCTGCGTCAACTTGTACAGATTGTTGAGCACGATCTCCGGCACTTCGCCGCGCTTCAATTCGATCACGACGCGCATGCCCGACTTGTCGGACTCATCGCGCAGGTCGGAGATGCCCTCGATCTTCTTTTCGCGCACCAGCTCGCCGATGCGCGTCAGCAGGTTGGCCTTGTTCACCTGGTAGGGGATTTCGTCGACGATGATGGCCTGGCGGCCACCCTTGTCGATGTCCTCGATGTGCGTGCGGGCGCGGATCACCACGCGGCCGCGGCCGGTGCGATAACCCTCGCGGACGCCTTCCAGACCGTAGATGATGCCGGCCGTGGGGAAGTCGGGGGCCGGGATCAGCTCCATCAGTTCGTCAATGGTGATGTCCGGTGTTTGCAGCACCGCCAGACAGCCGGCAATGGTTTCGGTGAGGTTATGCGGCGGGATATTGGTGGCCATGCCCACCGCGATGCCGGACGAACCGTTGACCAGCAGGTTGGGCAGCCGCGACGGCAGCACCGTGGGCTCCAGTTCCTTGCCGTCATAGTTGGGGGCGAAGTCGACCGTGTCGCGGTCGATGTCGGCCAGCAGTTCGGCGGCGATCTTCTGCAGCCGGCACTCGGTGTAGCGGTAGGCTGCCGCGGAGTCGCCGTCGACCGACCCGAAGTTGCCCTGCCCGTCGATC
>JANMCS010000136.1:0-7464 GCA_031361405.1 Betaproteobacteria bacterium | reverse complement strand
TCCGGCATCGCGCCGGTGCGCCGGATGCGCGATGCCGGCGTGCCGGTGGGCATCGGCGTCGATGGCAGCGCGTCCAACGACGCGGGACACATGCTCGCGGAAACGCGGCAGGCGATGCTGCTGCAACGCGTGGGTTTCGGCCCCGATGCGATGAGCGCGCGCGAGGCGCTGGAAATCGCCACGCTGGGCGGCGCCCGCGTGCTCGGCCGCGACGACATCGGCGCGCTGGCGCCCGGCATGGCGGCCGACCTTGTCGCCTTCGACCTCGATTCCGTCGGCTTCGCCGGCGCGCGGGCCGATCCCGTGGCGGCGCTGGTGTTCTGCGCGCCGCAGGCGGTGAACTGGAGCGTGATCCACGGTCGCGTGGTCGTGCGCGGTGGGCAGCTGACCACGCTAGACGTGCGGCCGCACCTCGAACGGCACAATGCGCTCGCGCGCACGTTAGCCGCCACGGCGCGGTGAGCCGTGACATGCAACCGTGGACCGCGCGGCGACGTTGACCGGCGCTGGTAGAATCAACGGTTCTGGCGTCCCAGGCCTACATGCGGGACGCGTCATCCTTCCGGAGAAATTCATGCGTAAACTCGCCGCGATTGCCGTCGTAGCCCTTGCCGCTGCCGCCCTTCCGGCGCACGCGCAGGTGAAGATCGGCCTCATGGTCTCGGCCACCGGCCCCACCACCGCGATCGGCGTGCCCCAGAAAAACACGGGCGACCTCCTGCCGCGCAAGGTGGGAAACACCACGATCGAATATTTCCAGCTCGACGACGGCGGCGACACCACGCGCGCGGTACAGAACGTGAAGAAGCTGATCCAGGAAAACAACATCGACGCGCTGATCGGGCCGTCCACCACGCCCAACGCGCTGGCCATCCTCGACATCATCGCCGACGCCAAGGTGCCGGTGATGGCCACGGTCGGCACGTCCGCCGTGGTCGAGCCGCTCGATGCGAAGAAGCGCTGGGTGTTCAAGACCACGCAGAACGACGATCTCATCGCCGGCGCGCTGATCTCGCACATGGTGAAGAATGGCGTCAAGACCATCGGCTTCATCGGCTTCAACGATCCGTATGGCGAGAACTGGTACAAGGTGTTCACACCGATGGCCGAGAAGGCGGGCATCAAGGTCGTGGCCAGCGAACGCTACACGCGCACCGACCAGAGCGTCACCGGGCAGACGCTGAAACTCATCGGCGCCAAGCCGGATGCCGTGCTGATTGCCGCCGTGGGCGGTCCCGCGGTGTTGCCGCAGGCCACGTTGTTCGACCAGGGCTACAAGGGCCGCGTCTACCAGACGCACGCGGTGGCCTCCGAGGATTTCATCCGGTTGGGCAAGGAGAAGGTCGAGGGCACGGTGCTCGCTGCCGGGCCGATGCTGGTGATCGACGAAATTCCGGACAGCAATCCCACCAAGAAAGTGGCGCAAGGCTACATTGCCGCTTACGAAAAACAGTTTGGCAGCAAGCCGGCCACGTTCGGCGCCAATACCTGGGATGGCGGGCTGCTGCTGGAGCGCGCGATTCCGACGGCGCTGAAGGCCGGTCAGCCTGGCACCGAAGCGTTTCGCTCGGCGCTGCGCGATGCCATCGAGAAGGAACGCGACGTGGTCGGCACGCAGGGCGTGTTCAACATGTCGGCCACCAATCACAACGGCATGGACGAGCGTGCCCGCGTGCTGGTGCTGGTCAAGGACGGCAAGTTCCGGTTGTTGCCGGAGTAGTCATGTCCTCGCAGTTTGCAGTCACCGCGCGGCGCGTGTCTCCGCGGCACGGTGATCGCACCCGCGGTTCGGCGCCGTCTTGAACGGCGCGCGTCGTACCCGTGTCTAACCCGGCGCCGACGTGCGCATCGTAGGCATCCTGCTGGCCGGCGGTGTCGGCGCGCGCTTCGGCGGCGCCAAGCTGCTGGCGCCGCTGCCGGTGGCATCGCACGGCGCGGCGGCGGGCACGCCCATCGGTGCCGCTGCATGCATACATCTGATGGCCGCGCTGAATGACGTCGTGGCCGTGACCCGGCCGCGCGATCCGATGCTGGTGGCAGCGCTGCGCGGCACAGGCGCCCGCGTGGTGGAGTGCGCGCAGGCCCATGAAGGCATGGGCGCCAGCCTCGCGTGCGGCGCCACTGCCGCGGCTGACGCCGACGGCTGGATCGTGGCGCTGGCCGACATGCCGTGGATCGCGCCGGCCACGATCATTCGCGTGGTGGAGGCGCTGGCCAGCGGCGCGGAGATTGTCGCGCCCACCTGGCGCGGCGAGCGCGGGCATCCGGTGGGCTTTGCCAAGTCCTACGGTCCGCTGCTGGCCTCGCTCACCGGTGACGAAGGTGCGCGCGCCGTGATCGCCGCGCGGCAATGGGTCGTGCAACTGGTCGAGGTCGACGACCCCGGCATCCTGCGCGACATCGATACGCCGGGCGACCTGAAGGCGCCGCCGCTCTAGCAACGATGCGCGGCTAATCTTCCCCGGCCCGCTGCCAGAGATCGCCCTGGCGATCGCCGCCGAGATAGAGCTGCTCTTGCACGCGCCACCACGAGCGCAGGTCCGCTTCCAGCAGCGGATGCGAGATCAGGAAGCCCTGCGCTTCTTCGCAACCCAGGCTCTTCAGGAAATTGAACTGCGCGGCAGTCTCGATGCCTTCGGCGATGCAACGCAGTCCCAGCGAATGCGACAGGGCAATGATCGCCTGCGTGATCGCTTCGTCGTTGCGATTCTTGTCGAGGCCGTGCACGAAGCGCTGGTCGATCTTGACCCCCTGGATCGGCAGCCGCGCAAGATAGGACAGGCTCGAATAGCCGGTGCCGAAGTCGTCGATGGTGATCGATACGCCCAGCTGTTTCAGCTTCATCAACGTGGCGACCGCTTTCTCCGGATGCGTGATGATCACGCTTTCGGTGATTTCGAGATCGAGGTGGCGGGCGGCCAGCCCGCTGCTGGCCAGCGCATCCTCGACGACGGACAACCAGCTGTCGTGCTGCAGTTGCTGCACCGACAGATTGACCGACAACCGCAGCGGCATGTGCTGCCTGTGCCACTGCACGACCTGGCGGCACGCGTCGCGCAGCACGCGGGCACCCAGCGCCTGGATCATCCCCGATTCCTCGGCCACGGGAATGAATTCGTTGGGCGAGATCACGCCGCGCTGCGGATCGCGCCAGCGCAGCAGCGCCTCGACACCGCAGGCGCGTCCGGTCTGCATCTCGATCTGCGGCTGGTAGACGAGGAAGAACTCGTCATCCATCAGCCCCCGGCGCATGTCGGTCTCGAGCTGCAGCCGCAGTTGCACGCGCGTGTTCATTTCGGCGGTGAAGAAGCGGAATGCGTTGCGCCCCGCGTCCTTGGCCGCGTACATCGCGGTGTCAGCCTGCTTGATCAGCGACACGACATCCTGCGCGTCGGTCGGGTACAGCGCGACGCCGGCCGAACACGTCAGCGTGGGCATCTGGTCGGCCAGCCGGAACGGCGCCAGAAAGGCATCGCGCACACGGTTGACCACCACCATCACCTCGCTCATCGCCTGCGCCGGATCGAGCCCGGGCAGGATCACGACGAATTCGTCGCCGCCGAGGCGCGCGACGGTATCCGATTCGCGCACCGCGCTGGTCAGCCGTTGGGCGATGGCCTGCAACAACTGGTCGCCGGCATCGTGACCCAGCGTGTCGTTGATCCGCTTGAAGTGATCGAAGTCGAGGAACACGCAAGCCACCTGCGTGGCGTCACGCTGCGCCTGCGCCAGGATCTGCTTCAGCCGCTGGTTCAGCAGCGACCGGTTGGGCAGCCCGGTGAGAATATCGTGCTGCGCCAGCCGGTAGGCATGCGCCGTCGCGATCTCCAGTTCCTTCGTGCGCTGCGCCACCTTTTCCTCGAGCGTGCGCTGGTAGGTCGCCACCTCCGACTGCGATTCGGAGAGCTTCTGCGTCATGTGGTTGAACGTATGCGTGAGCAGCCCCATTTCGTCGTTCGACCGCGCGGGGACGTAGACGTCCAGGCGACCTGCGCCGACGGCGCGCGCTGCGCGCATCAGCCGGCGCATCGGCGCCACGATGCGCCGCGTGAGCAACAGCGACGCCACGATTGCGAACACCACCAGCAGCGCCACGACGCCGATGGCGCCGACCATCTGCGCGCGGAATTGCCTGCGCTGGTTCTCGAGCGACATCCCGAGCCGGATCGAGCCGATCGGCGGGACGGCGGCCAGGGTCTTCTTGTCGGGTGTGACGAAGGCGTCGCCCACCGGCGCGCGTGCCGCCGTGCGGGGGTTGGCCACCGGCGCCACCAGGTCGATGAAGCGGCTGCCGCCCAGCATCACCTCCCGCGCGGTGACGTGACCCGCCGCGCTCCCGGCCGCCGGCGCCGCGAGCGCGGGCAGCGGTTCCTTGGCCAGCAAGGGTGCGAAGCGTCGCTCCACCAGCGACTGGCCCTTGTCGTCCTGCACGGCGACATAGGCGACATCGGGATCGCCCGACAGACTGTCGAGAAGCGTTTCCAGCGACGCCTTGTCCGTCGTGTACAGCGCATATTCGGCCAGCTCGGCCATCACGCCCAGAATCGACGTGCCCTGGACGCGCAACTGCTGTTCCTCGTCGCGCCACTGCTGCGAGAAGTGGAAGGTCGTGATCGCGACGGCGGTGAGGAAGATGAGTCCGATTGTCAGCAGGTTGAGCTTGGTCAACAACCCCATCTTCACCGGCGGCAGGTCGAGCGTCGCGATCGTGTCGCCGCCAAGCGGGGACAGGTGCTTGCGCAACGCGCGCCGCATGTTCTTCATTCGAAGGATCGATCGATCAGGCGCAGCGTGTCTGCATCCCAATGCACGCGCAACTGCTCGGCCGAGCGCATGTTGACGATCACGCGCGTCCTGGCCGGCGGCGGCACTGGCGTGCGGTTGCCGGCGAGTTGACGCTGCCCCAGCGCGAGGCAATAGCGGCCGAGGTCGAGGTAGTCCCAATCCACCGCATAGAGCGCGCCGGCGCGTACCCAGGTTTCATTCGGTCCCGCGAGTGGAATCAGGTTGCGAAACGAAAACAGCAGCAACGCGCGCGAATGTTCCGGGGCGAACACGATCCTGTCCGCCAGCGCCAACAGCACGTTGCTGGTTTTGGTGAGCCGGCCCAGCGCGACGGGCAGTGCGCTCGGACTCGAAACAGGTTCCAGCACCGGTACATACCCCGCGCCGGTGAGCGCACCCGCGGTCTCGGCGGCGCGGCGTTCGCTTTGCCCCGGATCGTAAAGCAAACCAACGTTGCGTGCGTTGGGCAGCAGGCGCTTCAACCAGAGGATGTGCGTGTCGATCGGGATCTCGAGCGGCACCGCCTGGGGGTTGCCCGCGGGCACCTTCGGATCGTCATTGCCGGGCATCATGCAATTGACGGTGGGGGACAGCGGCGCGGATCGTGACACCATGGCCGCTGCGCGCGCACCCAGCGTGACGATCACGCTGTCCCGGCCGGCGCGCGCCAGTGCCGCGGCCACCGCCGCTTCGTCATCGCTCGTTGCCTGCAGCGACTCCACCGGCAACCCCTGCTTCTGAATACCCGCCAGCGCCTGGCGATACGGCGGATTGTCGGCCGACGAGAGCACCAGCACGCGCTGCGCCAGTGCCGGAACTGGCAACAGGCTGGCCGTTGCTGCTGCACACCATGTGGCAAAGATCCACAGCCGCAGAGGGTTGCGCAGCGCCGCAGGGCGAGGCAGGGGCAGGGAAGCCAGCGGTCCTGGAAACGGAGTCTCGTGGCGGGAGTTCACGCGGGTCTCGTGCATCGTCGAAGGCGGCCCGAATGGCCGCCAGCAGCGGGGATTACCCGCGGCCGCCATGCTGCCTGCGAAGGCCAACAGGGGGTAGCCAGAGTCATTCAAAGCATACACCGTGCCATAGGCAAGGATGGCGCCGGACGGCGATACCCCAATGCCGAGCGCGCCGCGCCGACGCCCGATCAGACGGCGGACACCGGGATCTTGCCGATTCGCGCCTGCCATTCCCGCGGCGCCGTGTGGTGGACCGACTGGCCCCGGGCATCGACCGCCACCGTGACCGGCATGTCCTTGACCTCGAACTCGTAGACCGCCTCCATGCCGAGGTCGGCGAAGGCCACGATGCGCGATGCCCGGATGGCCTTCGACACGAGGTAGGCGGCGCCCCCGACGGCCATCAGGTAGGCCGCGCCATGCTTGCGGATGGCGTCGATCGCAACCGGACCGCGCTCCGCCTTGCCGATCATCGCGAGCAGACCGCACCGGTCGAGCATCATCTCGGTGAACTTGTCCATCCGCGTGGCCGTGGTGGGGCCCGCCGGGCCGACAATTTCGTCGCGTACCGGATCCACCGGCCCGACGTAGTAGATGACGCGATCCGCAAAATCCAGTCCCGCCGGCAACGCTTCACCGCGCGCGAAATGGTCGGCGATGCGCTTATGCGCGGCGTCGCGCCCGGTGAGCATCCGGCCGTTCAGCAACAATGTTTCGCCGGGCTTCCAGGTGGCCACTTCCTCGCGGGTGAGCGTATCGAGTTGCACGTGCCGGGCCGTGGACGACGGCTGCCAATGCACGTCCGGCCACCGCGCGAGATCCGGCGGCGTGAGATGCGCCACGCCCGAACCGTCCAGCGTGAAATGCGCGTGCCGCGTGGCCGCGCAATTGGGAATCATCGCGACGGGATTCGACGCCGCATGCGTCGGAAAATCGAGGATCTTGACATCGAGGACGGTGGAGAGGCCGCCGAGTCCCTGCGCGCCGATGCCGAGCGCGTTGACCTTGTCATACAGCTCGACGCGCAGTTCTTCCAGCGGATTGGCCGGGCCCCGGCGCAGCAACGCGTGCATGTCGATCGGCTCCATCAGTGCTTCCTTGGCCATCAGCATCGCCTTCTCCGCGGTGCCGCCAATGCCGATCCCCAGCATGCCCGGCGGACACCAGCCCGCGCCCATCGTCGGCACGGTCTTCAGCACCCAGTCGACGATCGAGTCCGACGGATTCAGCATCACGAACTTCGACTTGTTCTCGGACCCGCCGCCTTTCGCGGCAATCTTCACCTCCACCGTGCTGCCCGGGACGATCTCGTAGTGGATGACCGCGGGCGTGTTGTCGCGCGTGTTCTTGCGCGTGCCCGCCGGGTCGGCCACGATCGATGCACGCAGGCGGTTGTCCGGGTTCATGTACGCGAGACGCACGCCTTCATTGATCATGTCCGTCAGCGCCAGCGTGACGCCTTCCCAGCGCACGTCGAGGCCCACCTTGACGAACACGACGACGATGCCCGTGTCCTGGCAGATCGGGCGATGACCTTCGGCGCACATCCGCGAATTGGTCAGGATCTGCGCGATCGCATCCCTGGCAGCGGGGGACGCCTCCGCCTGGTAGGCGGCGCCCAGCGCCTCGATGTAATCCACCGGGTGGTAGTACGAGATGAACTGCAGCGCGTCGGCGACGCTTTGAATCAGGTCCTGCTGCCGGATGGGCTTCATCGCAGCTC
>JANMCS010000110.1:0-8289 GCA_031361405.1 Betaproteobacteria bacterium | reverse complement strand
AATGTGCAAAGCCTCGACGGCGGCGGCACGATCGTACGCTTTCGTGGCACCGTAGACGGCATCGAGGTGTTTCGCGAGCAGGCCAACCTGCTGCTCGATCGCAACGGCGATCTGGCCGCGATCGGCGGCTTCGTCATGGGTGCGGCGGAGGCGCGGCAAAAGGCTGCCGCATCGACCACGCTTGATGCCGGCGCCGCCGTGGCCATGGCCCTGCGCGACTACAATTTCACGCCGGCCGTGGCGGCGCAATTCACGCGCACGCCCAACGCCGATGGCTACACGCGTCTCGCGTTGCCGGCGGGCACCACCAGCGCTGATGGGGCCACGATGGCGGACGCGGCACGCGTCAAGCCCGTGTGGTTCCGCGTGGCGGGATCGCTGCTGCCCGCGTACTACATTGAAGTGCAGATGCGCGATGCCGCGCCGGCGCGCGGTACCGACTATTACGCCTATGTCGTCGGCGCCGGCGATGGCAGGATCCTGTTCCGCCACAACCAGACCGCCGAGGTCGCGTTCTCCTATCGCGTATACGCGGAAGCCGGTGGCGCCAACCTGCCGTGGCCGGGCCCCAACGGGCGCAACGGCTATCCGCATCCGACCGGCACGCCCGACGGCTATCAGGGACCCGTGGTGCCAGCGAACCTGGTGACGCTGGACAATGCCCCGTTCAGCAAGAACGATCCGTGGCTGGCGCCGGGATCCACGCGGACGATCGGCAACAACGTCGAGGCCTATTCGGACAGCGCCACCCCCACCGGCTTCGGTCCCGCCGCGGCGGATGAATGCAACATGTCGTTGCCCGTCAACGGCGACATGCATGCGTGCACCAATGGTGCCAACAGTTTCGACTACGTGTACGACACCAACCTGCCGCCCACCGCCAACCGCACGCAGGTGGCGGCCGCGGTGACCAACCTGTTCTACATGATCAACTACCTGCACGACTGGTACTACGACGCCGGCTTCGACGAGGCATCGGGCAACGCGCAGGCCAACAACCTCGGCCGCGGCGGCATTGCCAATGACAGCCTGATGGCCGAGGCGCAGGACTTTTCCGGCACCAACAATGCGAACATGACCACGCCGGCCGACGGCTCGCGGCCACGCATGCAGGTCTTCCTGTGGTCCTCCGGCGTCACGCTGGCCAAGGTCAACGCGCCCGCTGCAATCAGCGGCACCAAGACCTCCGGCACTGCCGAATTCGGCGCGCAGGCCTTCGACTTCAGCAGCGATCTCGTGCTGGCGCTCGACGACGCCAATCCCACCGGACCCACCACCACCGACGGCTGCACACCGATCACCAACGCCGCGGCCGTGGCCGGCAGGATCGCGTTGATCGATCGCGGCGTATGCACGTTTGCGGTCAAGGTCAAGAACGCGCAGAACGCGGGCGCCGCCGGCGTCGTGGTGGTCAACAACGTGGCGCCCGGCACCACCAACATGTCCGGCGACGACCCCACGATCAACATCCCGGCCGTGCTGATCCCGCTTGCCGACGGTGACGCGATCAAGGCGCAATTGGCAGCCGCGACCGCCGTCAACATGCGGATTGCGCGCAAGTCGAGCGTGCAGCGCGAAGGCGGCCTCGACAACGCCACCATCGCGCACGAGTGGGGGCACTACATCAGCAACCGGCTGGTAGGCAATTCCAACGGACTCACCGCGCAACCGGCGCGGGGCATGGGCGAAGGCTTTGCCGATTTCCACGCGATGCTGCTGCTCGTCAAGGAGGCCGACAAGGTGCTGCCGGCCAATGCCAATTTCAACGGCACCTACAGCGACAGCGCCTATCCGGTCAGCGGGCCCGACTTCGCGCCCGACGTGCTCGACAATTCGTTCTACTTCGGGTTGCGCCGCTATCCGTATTCGCATGACATGACCAAGAATCCGCTGACATTCCGGCACGTGACCGACGGCGTGGCGTTGCCCACCTCGGCGGCGCGCTCGCCGAAGAACGGCAGCGCGCTCAATGCCGAAGTGCACAACGCCGGGGAAATCTGGGCGTCAATGCTGTGGGAGTGTTACGGCAACCTGCTGAACGACACCGCGCGCCTCACGTTTACCGAAGCACAGGACCGGATGAAGAAGTACCTGGTGGCGGGATACAAGCTGACGCCCACCGACCCGACGTTCACCAGCGCGCGCGACGCCTTGCTGGCCGCCATCAAGGTGCGCGACCCCGCGGACCACGACCTGTGCCTGCACGGATTCGCCAAGCGCGGGAATGGCATCGGCGCGGTGGCGCCCGACAGTCTCTCCGAGGACAACAAGGGTGTGATCGAGAGTTTCATGACCGTGAAACCCGCCGGCGGCACCAAGCGGCCGGTGGTCGAGTACTACCACGCCGCGTTCGATCACTATTTCGTGACGGACATTCCCGACGAGATCACCAAGCTCGACAACGGCACCTTCAAAGGCTGGGCGCGTACCGGCGAAACGTTTTCCGCTTATGCCAGCCCGCCGGTGGGCAGCGCCGGCGTCTGCCGCTTCTTCAGTACCACGTTCGCGCCGAAGAGTTCGCACTTCTATACGCCCGATGTCAACGAATGCGGTGTCGTGCGGGCCAGTGCCGATTGGCAATTCGAAGCCGTCGTGTTCGGCGTGCTGGCGCCGGGACCCACGGGCAACTGCCCGGAGGGCAGCGGTCCCGTCTATCGTCTGTACAACAACGGGCAGGGCGCGGCGCCCAACCATCGCTACACGACGAGCCTCGCCACCCGCACGCAGATGCTGGGCAAAGGCTGGATCGCGGAAGGCTACGGCGATCTCGGCGTGATCATGTGTTCGCCGACGTGATGTGCGGTTGAACCCGCACGCATGACGCTGCGCGAGGCTGAAGCCTCGCCTACGGTGATTGACAGGATCACGCGGCCTCCAACAGCGTTGTAGGCGAGGCTTCAGCCTCGCACAGCGCCTCACTTAAGGTACGGTTAAGCAGCCACCCCTACATTGCATCGAGGCGGCCCACGACGGGCCTCTTTCCTCCAAGGAGAGCACGATGCAATTGTCCAAGGTCACCTACGCGCTGATTGCCGCCGGCATCGGCGCCGGTATCGCAACCGGTTACAACCAACTCGATTCGCACGCGGTCGGCAGCGCCTTCGCGGCGCCGGCCCCTGCACTCGTCGCGCCTGCCGCGGGCTCGGCTGCGCTGGTCAACCTGCCTGACTTCACGTCGCTGGTCGATCGCGCCGGCGTGTCGGTCGTCAACATCAGCGTCGTGCATGGCAAGGGTCGCCCCCGCCAGGCAGGCGAGGAAGAGGATGACGAAGATGAGGGCAGCAATCCCTACCGCGAATTCCAGAAACGCTTCGGCGGCCCCAACGGACCGGGCATGCGTCCGCAGCAACAGCAACCGTCGCAGGGCCAGGGGTCGGGCTTCATCATCAGCAATGACGGCTACATCGTCACCAATGCGCACGTGGTCGATGGCGCCACCGAAGTCACGGTCAAGCTGACCGACCGCCGCGAATTCACCGCCAAGGTGATCGGCACCGACAAGCGCACCGACGTCGCGCTGATCAAGATCGACGCAAAAAACCTGCCGGCACTCGAATTTTTGTCCAAGACCGCCGTGCGCCGCGGCGAATGGGTCATCGCGCTCGGCTCGCCGTTCGGCTTCGAGAACCGCGTGTCGGCCGGTGTCGTCAGTGGCGTGCATCGCGCATTGCCCAACGGCCAGATGGTCCCGTTCATCCAGACGGACGTGGCGGTGAATCCGGGCAACTCCGGTGGTCCGCTGCTCAACACCGCCGGCCAGGTCGTTGGTGTGAATTCGCAGATCTACAGCCGTTCGGGTGGCTACATGGGCCTGTCGTTTGCCATTCCGGCCGACGTTGCAGTGTCGGTGGCAGAACAGCTGAAGGCGCACGGCAAGGTGCAGCACGGACGCCTGGGCATCGGTGTCCAGGGTCTCGACCAGACGTTGGCACAGAGCTTCGGGCTGACCGACTCCAACGGCGCGCTCGTCGGCAACGTCGAAAAGGACAGCCCCGCCGCCAAGGCGGGCTTCAAGGCGGGTGACGTCATTCGCAAGATCGACGGCATCGCGGTCACCGACAGCACCGACATCACGAGCCGCATCGGCAGCACGATGCCCGGCACCGCAATCAAGGTCGAGGTCTGGCGCGACGGCAAGCCGGTCGAGTTGGCCGCCACGGTCGGCACGCTCGACGATGGCAAGGTGGCCAGCGCCGGCGACGACGCCGAAGCCAAGGGCAAGCTCGGCGTGGCCGTACGCGCGCTGACCCCGGATGAACAGAAGTCGGCGGGCAAGACGGGCGTGCTCGTCGAGAAATCCGGCGGCGCGGCGGCGAAGGCCGGCGTGCAGTCGGGCGACCTGATCGTCGGCGTGGGCACCACCCGCGTCAACACGCCCGCCGAACTGAAGGCGCAGGTCGACAAGGCGGGCAAGACCGTCGCGTTGCTGATCGAACGCCAGGGCCGCCAGATCTTTGTGCCGGTGAAGATCGGCTGATAGCTTCGGAGCAGTGCGTCCGGGGTTGTTTGTCGATCAACTGCAGGCGCGCGCCGCTCCACGACCCGGGATCGCGGGCGCTGTCCTGGTGCCGGGTCGTCAAGCCGCGAGGGCAACCTCGCGGCTCTTTTTATGACGCTCCATTGACGTCAGCATGCCGCGCGGCTAAAGCCACGCCTGCAGGGCTCGTGCGCAAGCAAGCGATCAATCGGCGATCTGCTGCAACAGGTACAACCGCTGGTAGATGCCCCCGGGAATGGCCATCAGCGCGTCGTGCGTGCCGGCTTCGGCGATGCGGCCATGATTGAGGACGATGATCCGGTCCGCAGCGCGAATGGTGGACAACCGGTGCGCGATCGCCACCACGGTCACCGTGCCGTGCAATGCGGTCAGCGCCAGCTGCACGCGCCGTTCGGTTTCGCTGTCGATGCGTGAGGTTGCCTCGTCGAGGAACAGGATCCGCGGCTGCCCCGCCAGCGCGCGCGCCACGGCAATGAGCTGCTTCTGTCCCGCCGATAGCCGCGCGCCGCCCTCGCCCAACGGCGTGTCGTAGCCCGCTTCGAGCGCGGCGACGAATTCGTGCGCACGCGCTGCGCGGGCCGCCGCCATCAGGGCCTCGTCGGACAACCCGCGGCCCATGTCGATGTTCTCGCGCGCGCTGGCTGCCAGCAGGAACGGCTCCTGCGGTACCAGCCCGACCGCGGCGCGAAAGTGCGCGTCGCCGATATCGGCCAGCGGGATGCCGTCGATATCGATGCGGCCCGCCTGCGGCGCATAGAAGCGCAACAGCAGCGACAGCAGCGTGGATTTACCGCTGCCGGTGTGACCGACGATGCCGATGAAGGCGCCGGCGGGAATGGCGAGGCTCAAGTCGTGAAGCACCGGCCGCGCCGCGTCGTAGCCGAAAGTGACATCGGCGAGCTGTATCTGGCCGCGCTCGATGCGCCCATCGTGCCGCGCGGCAGGTGCGGCGGGCTCATGCAGCAGCACGTTGACGCGCGCCGCCGCGATGATGGACTGCTGCAACGATGAAAATTGCATCGTGATCTGGATCAGCGGGTCGACGATGCGCCCCACGTAGGCAATGAATGCATACAGGAGGCCCACTTCCACCCCCTGCAGCCGGTGACTGCCCACGGCCGCGATCACCGTCATGATCAGCAGGATGGTGAGAAAATCGAGCGCAGGCCGCAGCAGCCACGCATTGGCGCGCACCTCGCCCATGCGGGCGATGTAGTGCGCCTGGTTGGTTTCCGCATAGCGCTGGCGAAACCGTGGCACCGCGCCCATCGCCTGCAACAGGCTCATGCCGGCGATGCCCTCCGCCATTCGCGCGTTGATGTCGCTGCGCAGCGCGCGTGCCCGCGTGACCGCGCCGGCCGAGAGCCGCTGGTAGCCCCACACGACGCCTGCGGTGGCGGGGACCAGCAGCAGTACCAGCAGCATCAGGCGCCAGTCGAGCCACAGCATCGCGACGATCACGCCGAAGAGCACCGTCACACCGACCAGCAACTCGAACAGCACCTGCGTGTACAACTGCTTCACCGCTTCGGTGTCATTGGTGATGCGGCTGACCAACTGCCCGGTGATCGCGCGGTCGAAAAATGCCATCGGCAGGCGCAGCACGTGGCCATACACGCTCTCCCGCAGGCGGCGCACGGAGCGCATGGCCAGTCCCGCCAGCCGCACCAGCTGGAAGTAGCGGATGATCGATGCGGTCGCGCCGGTGAGCAGGTAGCCGGCAACGAGCAGAGCCATTGGCATCCAGTCGAGCGCGCGCGGCAACAGGTAGGCGTCGATGAACTGCTTGCCCAGGAGAGGCCCGGCGGCTTCGAGCAATCCCGCCAGCGCCAGCCACAGCGTGGCCCGGTGAATCTGTTTGCGGTCGGGACGTGCAGCGCGCCACAACAACGCAAACGCCTGGCGCCGCTCGCCCGCATCGGCACGGCGCAGGTCGATGGCTTCGGCGGCCATGTCGCTCACGACAGGATGTCCAGCGCGGCTTCCAGCTGCTGGTAGCGCCACTGCGCGGCATACCAGCCATCCAGTGCCAGTAGTTCCGCGTGCGAACCGCGCTCGGTGACTCTGCCGGCCGTGAGCACGATGATGGCATCGGCATCGGCCACCGCCGACAGGCGATGGCTGACGATGATCGCCGTGCGGCCGCGGCGCGCCTCGCGCAGGTGCGTGAGGATGCGCGTCTCCGCCCCGGTATCCACCGCGCTCAATGCGTCATCCAGCAGCAGGAGCGGTGCATCGGTGAGCAGCGCGCGGGCGATGGCCAGCCGTTGTCGCTGGCCACCGGACAGTGTGACGCCGCGCTCGCCCACCCGCGTGGCGTACCCATCGGCAAAGCGCGCGATGTCATCGTGCAGGTCAGCGAGCTGGGCCGCCGCCTCGACCTGTGCGGCGGTCGCGTGGGGTCGGGCCAGCGCAATGTTCTCGGCGATGGTTCCGGAAAACATGAAGGCTTCCTGGGGCACCCATGCCGTCGCGCCGCGCAGCGTGGCCAGCGCGTAGGCATCGAGCGCAGCGTCGCCCCAGCGGATCGCACCCTGTTGCGCGGCGTAGTGCCGCAGCAGCAACGCGAGCAGCGTCGACTTGCCCGCGCCGGTGGGCCCCACGATGCCGAGCGTGGCGCCTGCGGCAACGGTGAACGACACGCCGGCGAGCGTGTTGGTGGCGCGCCCGTCGGCCGCAGGTCCAGTTACAGCGGGATACGCAAACGTTACTGCCGCGAATGAAATGGCACCGGCAGGCGGCGTCGTGATCATGCCGCCGTCGGCGACAGACAACGGGGCGCACAGCACCGGATCAAGGCGCGCCCACGCCGCCTTGCCGCGCTGGATCAACGCCAGCACCCAACCCGCCGCGAACATCGGCCAGATCAACTGGCCGAGATACATCGTGAAGGCCGTGAGCTGGCCCACGGTGATTTCCTGATACCACACCAGCCATCCACCGACGGCCAGCGTCGCCGCCGAGGCAACGGTAAGCGTGAATCCGACCGTGGGCTCGAATGCCGCCTCCCATCGCTGCGCCTCGAAGGCGGCGTTGCCGGCGGCGGTGGCGCGCACCGCGAACTCGCGGCCGGCCCGCGCCTCAAGGCCCAGCGCGCGCAACGTGCGTACCGCGGCCACGGTTTCCTGTACGTGTTCGTTCAATCCCGAAAAACGATCGAGCGCCTGCCGCGACGCGCGATGGATGTGCCGCGAGATATTGAAGAACGCGATCGCCATCAACGGGAAGGGCAGCAACGCGATCAGGCCCAGGCGCCAGTCGACGCCAAGCGTCATCATCGCGACGACCAGTACCAGCGTCAGCGTCCCGTCGAAGCCGGCGAGAAAGGCCTCGCCTGCGGCCATTTCGACCGCGTCGACGTCATTGGTGGCCAGCGCCATCAGGTCGCCGGTGCGCTGCCGGTGAAAGAACGGCGGCCCCTGCAGCGACAGCCGCTCGTACAAGCGCACGCGCAGCTCGACCCCCAGCTGGAACGCCGCGGAAAAAAGATAGAGGCGCCAGCCAGCGCGCAGCAGGTAGATCACCGCGCCCATCGCGAGCAGGATCGCCAGTTCGCCCCACAGCGCGAATCCCGACAGCGTGCCGGCGACGAAAGCATCGATGATGTGGCCGACCCGGCGCGGCACCCACACGGAGAGCACCGCAATCAACACGAGCATCGCCCCCGCCACCACGTAGGCACGCCAGTGGCGGCGGGCAAAGCCCAGGATCAGTTGCGGCAGCGTCACGGCGCGCCGCTTCAGTGCCGCAGCGCGTCGATGCCCTTGCCCACACCTGATAGCGTGAGCGGA
>JANMCS010000065.1:0-4362 GCA_031361405.1 Betaproteobacteria bacterium | reverse complement strand
GACGATTGCGCCGTCGAGCCCGCGGCCGTGCCGTCGGGATTTGCGGCGCTCGATGCAGTGCTGCCGGGGCACGGCTGGCCGCAGGGCGCGCTGACCGAACTGCTGCTGGAGCGCGAGGGCATCGGCGAGATCCGCCTGACGCTGCCCGCGCTGGCGCACCTGCAGGCCGCCGGCCGCGACGTCGTGTGGATCGCGCCGCCTTACCAACCCTATGCGCCGGCGCTGGCGGCCGCCGGCATCGATCTCGCGCGCCTCCACATCGTGCGCTGCGCCAACGCCAACGATGCGCTGTGGGCCTTCGAGCAGGCGCTGCGCGCGCCGGAATGCGGCGCCGCGTTCGCGTGGCTGCCCACGCACGACGAGCGCCTGTTGCGCCGCCTGCAGGTGGCCGCGCGCGACGGCCGCACGTGGGGCGCGCTGTGGCGGCGACCCGGGCAGCGCGGCAGCGCCACGGCCGCACCGCTGCGCCTTGCGCTGGCCCCGCACGACGGGCAACTCGCGGTGCGGGTGGTCAAGCGCCGCGGCGCGGGCTTGCCGCAACCGGTGCTGATCGACATCGACGCAACCGTCGGCGCGCCGCATCGCGAACCCGCGTCGATGCGGCCGCGCATGGCCGGGGGCATCGTCAAGCCGCCGCGCGCGTTATCCGGTACGCAATGAAAGCAACGTCCAATCTTTTGTAGGCGAGGCTTCAGCCTCGCAGGAATAATGCACGCATCGAACCCGCGAGGCTGAAGCCTCGCCTACAGTCCAAGCGGCCACGTAACTACCAACACCCGCGCCTCATGCTCTGGGCCTGCCTGCTCTTTCCGCAACTGCCGCTCGACGTGTTCGCGCGCGGGCAGGCGCCCGCGCAGCAGGCGCCACCGTTCGTGGTCAGCAGCGGCGGACACTATCCGCGCGTGGTCGCCGCCAATGCCGGTGCGCGCGATGCCGGCATCCGCAACGGCCAGTTGCTGGCGGGCGCGTTGGCACTGGCACCGGGCCTCGCGCAGCGCGACCGCGATGTCACCGCCGAAGCGCATGCGCTGGAGCAGCTCGCCACGTGGGCGCTGACGTTCACGCCGATGGCCTGCAGCGCGCCCCCCAATGCGGTGCTGGCCGACATCGGCGGCAGCCTGCATCTGTTTGCGGGATTGCCACGCCTCGTGTCGCGCCTGGTGGCGGGCGCGCATGCCTTGGGCTACGCGCCGCGGCTCGGCCTCGCGCCCACGCCGGGTGCAGCATTGTTGCTCGCCCGCGCCGGGCACGCCGCGCCGGTCACCACGCCGGCGCAACTCCACGCCGCGCTGGCGCCGCTGCCGCTGGCGCTGCTGGACATCGACGAGCGCACGCGCACCACGCTGCACGAGGCCGGCATCACCCGCTTCGGGCAGGCGATCGCCCTGCCGCGCGATGGCCTCGCCCGCCGCTTCGGCAGTACGCTGATGGAAACACTGGACCAGGCGCTGGGCCGCATTCCCGATCCGCGTCCGCCGTACCTGCCCGCGCCGCGCTTCACCAGCAAGCTCGACCTGCCCGCCCCGGTGCACGACGTCGAGGCGCTGGGCTTCGGCGTGCAACGGCTGGTGCAGGAACTCTCGGCGTGGCTGACGGCGCGCGGCCTGGGCGTCGTGCGGATGACGCTCACGCTGCAGCACGAGCGGCACATGCGGCAGCGCGGCGTGCCCGCCACCGTGGTGCCCTTCGCGCTTGGCTTGCCGGCGCGCATGCCGGCGCATCTCCTCGGCGTGTTGCGCGAGCGATTGGGGCGCGTCGTGCTGCCCGCCTCCGTCGAAACCCTCGCGCTGGCCAGCGACGAAGTCACGCCGCTGGCCGGCCGCAACCTCGGCCTGTTGCCGGGCGACGAGGCCGATGCCGTCTCCGTGCCGCTGCTCGACCGCCTGCGCGCGCGCCTGGGCGAAGAAGCGGTGACGCTGCTGCTGCCGCAGGCCGAGCATCGGCCCGAGCGCGCGCTGTCCGCTATGACCATCGGCATGTCTGGCAACACCGGAAAATCCGGTAGGCAAGGCTTCAGCCTTGCCGAGACGACGGGACCAACGAAGCGTCCATCCACCAGAAAACGCGGCACCCGACCTGCACCAGCAGTACCCCTGCCGGAGGCCCCGCGTCCGCTGTGGCTGCTGGCCGAGCCGCAGCCGCTTGCGCATCTCCTGGCAACGCAGCCGTGGGTGCTGTGTGACGGCCCCGAGCGCATCGAGTCGGGCTGGTGGGATGGCGCCGACGTGCGTCGCGATTATTTCGTCGCCCGCACGCCCACTGACGAAACGGTGTGGATCTATCGCGACCATCGCTACGGCATCGAGGACGGCGAGTGGTTCCTGCACGGATGGTTCGCGTGAGTCCGCAGGTATACTCCGCAGCCGTGGCGCCACCCCACGGTGACGCGCACCCTACCCGCACCACGAATGAATGAGCAAAGCCATGAGCGCCCATGTTTCGACGAGCCTGCAATGCATCGTGCTCTGCGGCTACAAGATCAATTCACCGAAGCTGCCGGCAATGCGCGCGTATTGCCCCAAACTCCCGTCCCGGCAACGCCACCTTTCGCTCAAGGAATCACCGCATGGAACGCAAGAAGGCCAGCGATTTTCCGCCTGAAGTTCTGCAGATCTTCGACGGCTACGTTCACGGTTTCATCAATCGGCGCGACTTCCTCGATCGCGCGGGCAAGTACGCCGTCGGCGGATTCACCGCTGCGGCCATGCTGGAAAGCCTGCGGCCCAATTACGCTTTCGCCCAGCAGGTGCCGAAGGACGACGCGCGGATCAAGACCGAGTACCTGAACTACCCGTCGCCCCAGGGCTCGGGCACGATGCGCGGCTATTTCGTGCGACCCGCCAATTCGATCGGCAAGTTGCCCGGCGTCGTGGTCTTCCACGAGAATCGGGGACTCAGTCCGTACATCGAGGACGTCACGCGGCGCCTCGCCGTGGCCAACTTCGTGGCCTTCGCGCCCGATGCCCTGACGCCTGTCGGCGGCTTTCCCGGCGACGAGGAAAAGGCCGCGGAGCTCTACAGCAAGCTCGATCCGGCCAAGCGTACCGAGGACCTCGTCGCGGCCTACGAGGCGTTGAAGGCGCGGCCCGAATGTTCCGGCAAGATCGGCGCCGTGGGCTTCTGCGCCGGCGGCACCGTCGTCAACCTGCTGGCGGCGCGATTCCCCGAGCTCGGGGCGGCGGTACCCTATTACGGTGCCGGACCGCGCGCCGGCGATGTGGCGAAGATCAAGGCGCCGCTGCTGATCCACAACGCCGGCCTCGACGATCGCATCAATGCGGCGTGGCCGGCCTTCGAGTCGGCACTCAAGGCCAGCGGCGTCCAGTACGAAATGTTCGTATATCCGGACGCGAACCATGGCTTCCACAACGATTCGACGCCGCGCTACGACGACGCCGCGGCCAAGCTGGCGTGGTCGCGCACGATCGCGTTCTTCGACAAGAACCTGCGCAGCTGACCGCGGCGTTTGCAGGTGGCACGTCGTCGTCGCGCAGGCGTTGCCCGCGCCGGCGGCGCAGGTGGATCTTTTCGACGGCCACATGGCCGTGGTAGGGTCGCGTTCTGCCGCAAGCAGCGTGCGCCTACAGGATAAGTAAATGTCGAAAGATCGCGCCGTCACCGGTACCAACGGAATGCCCCTGCCCATCCTGCCGCCGGAACGCGATGCGCGCGTGTGGGCGCGGTTGGTGCGCGTGATGTTCTACACGCCCGGCTTTCTCGCACTGCTGCTCTTGAAGGCCGGCGAGCCGGCCAGCTTCGGCATCACCATCGAGCTGCTGATGCTGTCCAGCGCCGCGGCGATCGTTGGCGGCCTCTTCATCGGCACCCAATCGGGCGACGCGGGCGCGGATCACTCGTCCCGTGTCGGCACCTGGAGCGGCGCGCTGATCATCGAGCTGCTGGCCGTGGTGCCGCTGCTGTGCGCGATGCTGTCGCTGTTCCATGAACTCGCCACCAGCGCGTTGGTGCACCCCAAGGCAACCGGGGCTGTCGCCGTACCGCTGGGGCTCACCGAGTTACTGCCCGGCATGGCCATCCTGCCGTTCATGCTCTACCAGCTCGCCGGATTCGGCACGCTGCACTACATCGTGTCCAAGGCGGCGAACTGGGCGATCAACAGCGGCATCCTCGCGCTGATCGTGGTGGTCTACGTTGCCAACCGCCAGAGCGAATACCTGGTCGAGCGGATTGCGGCGGCGGCGCTGGTGGTGGGCATGGCGCTCATCGTGTTCTATGGCGTGCTGAGGCTGCGGCAGATGCAGTCCGACTACGACGAGTTCGCGCCGGTGAAACCACCCAAGTAGGCGAGGCTGTGGGCGCCGATGTGACGCCGATGTGGGCGCCGATGTAGGCGAGGCTTCA
>JANMCS010000047.1:0-3432 GCA_031361405.1 Betaproteobacteria bacterium | reverse complement strand
GGGGCCGCTGGCAATCACCACGCAGCGCGCGGCCGATCGCAGCTATGCGGTCGATATCACGACGTTGCCCGGCGGCGAACAGTATCTCGAAGTCACGCGCAAGGTGGCCGTCGATCAGGCCGAGCGCACGCGGCATCGCCTCGAGCAGGATCTCGCACGCGCAGGTGTGGCGTTGTGCGCCGATCAGTCGGGGCAGGCCGCGATCAGGATGCGGAAGTTGTTGTCGGCGGGTTCCCGCTGAGTTCGTTTTCCGATTCGACGTCGATTGCGGTTCAACGGAAACTTCGATTTGCCCGTAGGCCGCGCTGGCGGTCGCGGTACCGCTTTCCCGTTGAAGTCCGGGTCAAATCGACGACCCCTCCAATTCAACTTGAAAGCGGTCGCCCGCCCACCAGCGCGGCCGGCGACGTGGCGATGCGTGTGGGTGCGCCTACGGCGCCAGCCATGCGATCAGCGCCATGCGTCCGGCACGCGGGTCGCGGCGGTACGAATGGAATCGCCCGGCGTCGGTGTGGGTGCACCAGTGGCCGCCGGCCACGTCGGATACGCCGGCGCGCGCGAGCCGCGCGCGCGCCAGCCCCGGCAGGTCGGCCATCCACTTGCCTTCGCGCATTGGCTTGAAACAGGCGGCGGCCGCAGCATCGTCGCCACCGTAAGCCGCCAGCACGTCGGCGCCAACTTCGAACGCCTGCGGCCCGATGGCGGGGCCGATCCACGCCACAATTTCCGTCGCGGGAACGTGCATGGCGGCGAGCGAATTTTCAATGACACCGCCCGCGAGCCCGCGCCATCCGGCATGCGCCACGGCCAGCACAGTGCCGGCGCGATCGGCGAACAACAGCGGCAGGCAATCGGCAGTGCGCACCGTCAACACCGTTGCGGCCGCGCGCGTGACTGCTGCATCGGCGGTGGGGGCTGCGGTAGGCGCTGTCGTGATGCTGACAACTTCGTTGCCGTGCACCTGGTGCAGCCACACCGGATCGGCCGGCAACAGTTCGCGCAGGCGGCGCCGGTTTTCATGGACAGCGTCGATGTCCTCGGTGAGACCGGGTCGCGTCGATCCAACGTCGAAGGTGGCAGCTGCACCCGACGACACGCCGCCATGGCGCGTGGTGAAAAATGCCTGCACCCGCGCGGGTCCCGCCCACGCCGGCACGATCCAATCGAGGTCGCGTGCTGCCAGCTCTTCAGCCAGGGTCGCCCTCATCGCGGTGCAGCGCAGACCGGGGGCGTGGCGGTGCAGCCTGCGCCGGCAACCATGATCACCCGGCGACCAACGGCGTGCGCGCCGCGCGCAGCGCATCGACTAGAGCAGTAAGGTCGTCAGGCGGCGGGCACGACCATTCCACGGTGTCGTGCGTTACCGGATGGAACAGGCCGAGGCGCTGCGCGTGCAGCGCCTGGCGCGCGAAGGCAAGTGCCGTGGCTGGCAGCGCAGGCGTGCGGCCGCGCGTGGCGCGATAGGTCGGATCGCCCACCAACGGATGGCCGATGGCGGTGAGATGGACGCGGATCTGGTGCGTGCGTCCGGTCTCGAGGCGGCAGCGCAGCAACGTGGCCATCCCAAAGCGCTCGATGACCTCCACGTGCGTGCGCGCCGGCTTGCCGGCGGTAACCACCGCCATCGACGTGCGCTGCACCGGATGCCGCCCGATGGGGGCGTCGATCGTGGTGGCGCGCTTCAGGTCGCCGTGCACCAGGGCCAGATATTCGCGCTTCACCGTGCGCGCGGCCAGCTGCCGGACGAGATCGGTCTGCGTGATGACCGTCTTGGCCACGACCATCAGCCCGCTGGTGTCCTTGTCGAGCCGATGCACGATGCCGGCGCGCGGCAGCGTGGCGAGTGCGGGCGCGTGATGCAGCAGCGCGTTGAGCAGCGTGCCCGCGCGGTTGCCGCTGCCCGGATGCACGACGAGCCCGGCCGGCTTGTTGACCACCAGCAGCGCATCGTCCTCGAACGCGATAAGGATGGCGATATCTTCCGGATGGTCCGGCAGCGGCTGCGCGTCGGCGCCTTCGGTGACCACGACCGCCTCGCCGCCATGCACCCGGAAGCGCGGCTCGACGATGGTCCTGCCATCCACCGCCACCTGACCGGCCTCGATCCAGGCCTTGAGGCGGGTGCGGGAGTGCTGCGGCAGCAGGATGGCCAGCGTCTGGTCGAGCCGCTGCCGTGCCGTGCCCGGGGGCGCGGTGAACACGTGGCGGGATGGGACAGGGGGCCCCGGCGGCTGGGACAGTGGCGGCATGCGGTCGGCTATAATCGGGGATCACGGAACGTCACGATAATGAAACGAAGCTTCCCCATGCCGTCATTTTTCCGCGCCGGATTTGCCGTCGCGTGTGTCGCGATGTTGCTTGCGAGCTGCAGTTTACTGCCCGAGGTCAAGGAAGAGACCGCGGGCTGGTCGGCCGACCGGCTGTACAAGGCTGCGCACGACACGATGCTCGAAGGCAATTATATACGGTCGATCAAGCTCTTCGATCAGCTCGAGGCACGCTTTCCCTATGGCCGTTACGCGCAGCAGGCCATCCTTGAGTCGGCGTATGCCAACTGGCGGGGCAACGAGCAGGCTGCGGCCATCGCGGCCACCGAGCGCTTCATTCGCACGTATCCCAATCATCCGAATGTCGACTACGCGTATTACCTCAAAGGCCTCGTCCATTTCCGCGAAGACCAGGGCATCCTGGGCTATGTCTACGAGCTCGATCTCGCGGAACGCGATCCCAAGGAAATGCGCGCGTCGTTCGGCGCATTCAAGGACCTGACCACGCGCTTCCCCGACAGCCAGTATTACCAGGATTCCATCGCGCGGATGCGCTATCTCAACAACGCGATGTCCACGTACGAGGTCAATGTCGCGCGCTACTACTACCGGCGCGGCGCGTGGGTTGCCGCGTCCAATCGCGCGCAGGCCTCGCTGATCAATTTTCCGCAGACGGCCGCCAACGAGCACGCGCTGGAAATCCTGAAGAACAGTTACGAGAAGCTCGGGCTGCAGCAGTTGGCGGTCGACTCGAGGCAAATCCTCGCCAAGACCTACCCCGAAAGCAAATACGTCGTGGGTGGCGGGGATATACCGTGGTGGAATTTCTGGGAAAAGAACGTCGAGCGGCGCCAGGAAAGCTATGGCGTCACGGCCACTGGGCAGCTCGCCCCCAAGCCGTGGTGGCAGTTCTGGGATTGATGCAGCGCTGACGCGCTGCGGTCACCGCGTCGCTGTTTCCGCCGCCACCCGCAGTTCACGCAGAAACGCCACGGCGTCCTCCGCTTCGCGCGTGCGCCGCATCGGCGGCAGGCTTTGCCAGATGCGCTTGCCATACGGCTTGTCGGTGAGGCGCGGATCGCAGATCGCCAGCACGCCGCGGTCGGTTTCCGTGCGGATCAGGCGCCCCGCGCCTTGCTTCAGGCTGATCGCCGCCTGCGGCAAT
>JANMCS010000044.1:0-8161 GCA_031361405.1 Betaproteobacteria bacterium | reverse complement strand
GCCGCGTGCCACAGATCATCGGCCGTGGTGGCGCGGACATTGGTGGTGGGCCACGGCGAATTGTTGGGCGGTGCCGGATAGTTGGGCGCGGTGAACCACGCACCACCGGCGGCAATCGCCGCTTCGACGCCTGGCCGATTTGCCGCATTGAGAAGGCCATCCGCGCCGTAGGACAGCGCCGAGAAGTTGACGTGCTGCCACCACGCCGGGTCCTTTTTCCAGTCGAGGTCCTTGCTGGACCGGCCATCGCTTGACGGCACGTTGTCGGTCATTCCCGGCCGCAGGTCGCGCATCCAGTAATAGAGCGATATGTCGGCCAGCGAGTTGGCGGTGGCGGTGGGCGCATCGCGGAACGGCCGCGGCCACGACGAGCCGACCAATGCGTTCAGGCCGGACAGCGAGCGGGTGGGTGCAGCAGCGCCGGGGTCGGCCGGAAGCGCCGGTTTCCCGCCTACGGACGCACCACGAGCAGGCACATTGGCGCCGTCCACTTCGCCGGCGACCGTGGGCAGGGCCACCTGGTCGGTGAAGCCGTCGGTGAACAGGATGTGATAGTTGTTGGTACAGGTGACGGGATTGCCGGCCACCGTGGGAATGGGGTCGGTGTGCGTGGGCAGGCCCGTGACTGCGCCGGCACCGTTTTCGATCAGCTGTCCGATCCGGATCAGCGCATCCAGCGTCGGCGTCTTGCTGCCGGCCGTGATTGGGACGGCGAACAGTTTGTTGTACCAACTTTCCCGCTGGTTTCCGGAACCCGATATGAAGTCACCACTGTCGAGCCAATTGGTGGCAACCGCATTCATCACGTGGAAGCCGACGCGGAATTTGTTGTCAACGATGTTGAAGGCGATGGCCGAGGTGGTTTTGGCGGCCAGGATGCGGGTGCGATAGTACGCATACCAGTTGGCGTAGTTGGACATTTCCTCGGCATAGGTGCGCGTGCCGGAAATCCCGGTGAACGGGTCGGTGTAGGCGAAAGTGCGCCCATCGTTGACCAGATCCGTGCGCGTGAACTTGCCGTACTGGACATTGTTCTTGGTGGCGAGATCGTTCTTGGCCTGGCAGGTTCCTGTACCGAACCCCTTCCATGGGTCATTGGCCGTCGCGATCGTCGAATTGCAGAACTGGATCGATGCGAGCGAGTAGTAATGCCGCGGGATGCTGACGGACGAGATCACGGATCCGCAGGTGCCGTCGCCGACGAGCTTGTTGTATTTGGTGGGATCGACGACCGTGGATTCGGGATAGGTGAACCGGGTGGAGACGTACGTTCCGGTGTTGTTGTTGTGGCGGCAGGTGACGCCAGCGCCATTGGCGTCGGCGAGCAGCGTGGAACCACCGGTGGCGTTGGTGGTGGTGCCATACGTGGTGTTGCAGGCTGCGCTGGCATTGGCGGTGGTGGTCGAACTCGTGCACGTGGTCGTGCAACCGGTGGGCGGCGGAGTGTAGGTACCGCACGCCGGAAGCGTGCATCCTGCACCCGCGCAGTTGCATGCGGAATTGCTGCCGCCGGAACCCGGCGCCGAGGACGACGCAAGTCGGCAATTACCGTTCTTGCCGGTGATCGTGGAGGTGCCGGAGCGATTGCAGGCAAGGCACTCGACGCCGATGGTGCCCACGCAGCCGCCGGCGGCCCATGTCCATTGATAAGCGGGGTCGGTGCTGCAGCCCACGGGCGAATAGGTGTAGGGCGCCCCGACCGTGGTCTGGTTGCTCTGGAAAAAACACGTCTGCGCGACCGGTAAGTACGTCGTGGTGCACGTGGTGGTGCAACCGGTGGGCGTGATGGTCGTGGGCCAGCCCGGCGCGCCCGTCTTGCACCAGATTTGCCGATTGCCGCCATTGCGATAGAAGTACTTCGGGTCAGGCGTACCGACGGCCGACCAGTTGTAGGGGTAGTTGTAGTTGTCGACCACGGCCGGCGCGCCGTTGACGGCCGCATAGGCGGTGCCGTTGATCCGGCAATCCTGCCCGGCCGTGGCGGAGTATTCGCCGTAGGCGTTGCCGACGCTGGCGAGGTTCACCGGATTGTCCTTGGGCCAGTCGGTGTTGCAATACACAGGAACCGCTACCAGCCCGGTGATGTTGGCTGTGGAAGCGGAAAGGTACGGGTCGGTCTTGACGGCAGTCCAGGCCGCCGTCTTGGCCGACGTCATGTACTTGTAGGCGGTGGTGGCGGGCAGGCCGTCCGGATTGGCATAGGTGGCCTGGTTACCCAATCCGTCGACCGGCGGGTCGTAGTTGACGTTGGGGTTGTAATAGAGCCGATTGAATTCTGCGGCAAACATCGGCACGTCGCGACCGAAGGTGAAGCTGGTCCCGCAGCCCGTGGTGGGGGACGGAATACTGACGAGCGGAAACGCCGAGCCAGGAATGGACCGGCAGTAGCCGGGTCCCAGATTGTTCGGCGACGCTTGTCCCGGCCCGGTAATGACCGAGTCGGGGATGTAGCTCAACATCATGCTGCCGGAATCGTCGAGCGTGTAGAGCAGGTTGGGCTTGGCTGCCACTTTCGCCTGGATCGGTTGGTCGGACAGAACCGTGACGGCGGCAAATGCGCCTGGACCGAGCGGGGCTATCGCCAGCAGCAAAGCCATGGCGCCTGCAATCAGTTTGCGGGCGCGGGTTGTCGTATCGGTCATGTCAAGTCCTGTGAAAGCAGTGTCTAGCGAAGCATTGCCTGCGCGTAGGTGACGGTGTTGGCCGGTCCGTCGACGCGAATGGAAACCCTATAAAGCGGGACGGGCGGAATGGAGGGCAGCTCTTCCATCGACGTGCCCGCCGTCGAGACTTTCGGCACCAGCAGATCGCAGGCTCGCAGCCCCGTTGTGGTCAGGGGATCGCCGGTGAATGGTCCGGGCGCCGGCGCACTGCCCTGGCACATGCGTTCGATCACCCAACGCACGCTGTAGCGCGAGTTGGGGCTGGGGTCGTCGAATTTCTGGAAACTGGCGTCATAGGTGGCGAGCGGCAACGGCCCGTACAGGATGGCGGGTACGCCGTTGGGCTTTTCACCCGCCTGGATATTGGCGTAGTAGTTGTGCGTGATGTCGTGGTTGAACGGATCAACGATGGAACCGGCGCCGCCCTGGAACAATGCGTCAACCGCGCGCTCGACCGCGTAATTGATCGGGCCCAGCGTGCCCTGCTTGTTGGCGAGGTTGGCCGCAATCGACGAACCCGTATCCACCGAACGCAAGACCGCAACGGCGGCGAGGCTCAGCACGACCATGGCGATCAACGCGATGAACAGCACGACGCCCCGTTGCCGTGACGGCAGGGCCGATGGCCGCGCCCGTTTTATCCGGTCCATTGTCATAGCGGGTGCCAGAGTGAATTACGCAACGGAATGGTGGCCTCGTAGATGCGATAGCGTCCGTAATCCTGCAGCACCGTGTTGTTGATGGAGATCGTGGTGCAGTTCGGAATGCTGGCCGGGCACGTAAAGAGAACGGCTGATTGACCAACGAGATCGGCGTGCTTGACGGGGTCAGGAAACACCACATCGTCGCTACGGACGACGACAGCGATGCGGATGGCCTTGATGGAGCGGATTCGCGCCGCCAAGGTCGCCGGGCCGGGAACGGCCTTGAATGTGGTGTCCGAATAGTCGACACCGTTGGCGCACGTGTTGCTGTTGTCGGCCGACGTCCAGCAATCGACCAGGCCGAGGGGGTCGCCGTCGGCGTCGACCCCATACTGAACCTTGAGCAGCACCACGTTCTGGGCCAAGGGAACGGGGGACGCCGGCCCGGCCAAACCCGGATTGTCATCAAGACTGTTCAACTGCTTCTTGGCCGCATCGACCGAATAGACCGCGCGGGTGACGCGGTCGCCAAGATTGAATGCGCGTGAGCCGGTGGTGAAGTTGAACGCGGTACCGGCCTTCAGGTTGTACGACAAGGCGACCCGCCCGCCGACATCGGCCGGCGGATACGCAGCCAGCGATGGATGCTGCGTGATGCCGGTGACCTGAACCAGCGTGCAATTGGTGGCGCCGGTGGCGGTTTCGGTGCCAATCACCCAATCGTTGACCTTGAAGCCGTTGGGACTGATGACGGGATAGGGTGTGCCCGCCGCGCCCGAAACACCGAACGAAATGGGATGCAGGATGCGCGGCGCATTGCTGTAGAACACGGTGACGCTGTCGCTGGCGTTGGGGCCGCCGCCGTCGACGACCAGCGCCGGGATGGGACGCAGCCGCCATTGGTCGCATTGCGCCAGTTCGTTGATGCCCGACATGACCCCGTTGCCGCCACTGGCGATTTCGCGGTTGAGCACGAATTGCGCGAGCTGTCCCGTGATCTGTGCATCGGAGATGCCGATGGTGTTGCGCTTGAACGCCTCGGCGGCGATCAGCGTGTTGTAGATGACGAGCACCACGACCATGCCGATCAGGATGCCGACCATCACCTCGATGATGCCGGCGCCGCGCTGCGTCGCCCGCCGGATTGCCGAGAGGGATTGCACGGCGTTCATCAGTTCATGCGCACGGTTGCCGAGGCCGTGTACTGGTTTTCGGGTCCGAGCACCACGGACGGTGGCTTCCAGTAAATGGTGGCGACCACGTCAAAGCCGGTTGACACTGTGGCACCGCGCTGCGTAACCGTGACGAGCGGCACCGTCGTGGAACCGGGAAGGCGCGCCTGCACTAGTGTCTTGAAAGCGTTGTACGCGGTGCCACCCGTCGTGTTGTTGGCGACCAGCGTGGAGGGATCCGATACCCACATCTGGCTGATAAAATCGTTGACGAGGAATGCGGCCTCGCTGCGGTAGTGCGAATCATCGGATTGCTGCACGGCGCGCGATTGCAGCGCCACGAGACCGAGAACGCCCAGAGCCACGATCAGGATGGCAATCAGCGCTTCCAGCAGGAATGTGCCGCGCTGCATGCGCGCGCGGTGTGAACGACGATTGGCAGGATTGTTCATGTCAGATGGTGCAGAAACGAGGCGACGTGGAGGGGACCGACGGGTCGGGATCGCAGATCTTGATGCCGGTGCGGCCGCCGCCCACCAGAACGGTAAGCGGACGCGTGTTGAGGAGGCCGGTGCTGAACGTGACGGCTACCTCGCTGATGGGCAGCGTCGTGTCGGCGTTGGCGGCGAGGACCCCACCGAGCGAGGAGAACGTGGTGATGGTCGCAGCCGCCGGTGTCGTGGTGAACGCCGCCAGGGGCGCGCCTTCCTTGAACACGCCCACCTGCAGCACGGTGCCGTCCTGCAGCCGCGCCGTCCAACTACCGGTTCCCGTGGTGGGATCGAGCAGCAATTCGACCGGCGCGTTACGCCTGATGGCCTCCGTCTGTGCATAGCGCATGCCGCTGACGACAGATTCCGCCGCGGCGCGGATCTGGCCGTCGGCGGACCACGTGGCGAAATTGGGTGCGGCGAGCACGAGCAGCGTGGCCGCGATGGCCAAGCCGATCATCAGCTCGATCAGCGAAAATCCGCGGTGGAAACGGCGGGTCACGAGCAATCGCCGTTCTTGCGCACGAACCAGCAGGTGGAGGAAGTCCAGCCCGAAGGTCCGGCCGACGACTTGACGCCGGCCTGGTCGACGGTCAGTACAAACGAACCCATGCCTTTGGACGCCCGGCCCGTAGCGGTGATCGTGTATGTCGCGGCGGTGCCGGTGCAGCTGACATCGAACGGAGCGCCAACGTCGGCGTTGTACGCGGCAATCACGCCAAGGGCCGTGACACCGCATGTGGTGCCGGTCGACACGTAACTGTTGTTGTTCGACCAGTAGGTGACCATCTTGCCGTTCAGGTCGGCCAGCTTGGTGTGCGCATCCATCAACTTGCCGCGCGTGACGAATTCGCTGTAGTTGGGCAGCGCGATGGCAGCGAGGATGCCGACGATGGCCACCGTGACCATCACCTCGATCAAGGTGAAGCCGGCAGAACGCAGGACGGTGAACAGGGGGGCGCGGCGCATGGCAAAGCTCCTTGGTGGACGAACCGATACTAGGGGCGGACCTCATGCCGGCGCAATGCAGCCCTGACTAGTGGTTTTCTGCAGGGAATGGACGGTCGGGCACCGCTTCGACGCGCACTCCGGGCGGCAGCATGGACCACACAATGCCGACCGACAAAACTACGGACAAATCGCCTTGGTTTTGGCAACGCGAACACGTCCGCTTCCCACCAGCACGACATCCACCGCCTGAAAGCCTGATTTGCATACAGTAAAGGTGCCCATCTGCAGGGCACCGTTGAGCGTGCGTGCGTGCCCGAAAGCCGTGAAGGAGACATAGTCGGCCAGCGGTTTGTTGGAAGAAACGCGAATTCCTCTGGTTGAATGCTCAAAGCGAATCACCGCGTCGGGGCCATCGACCTCACCCAAGGCGCCGGTGTCTTCGTGCATCAGGAAGCCCAGATCCCAGCCGCCGATGTCAGCACACTGGACGCCGTCGGAGGACTTGCACAAATTGACCCGATGTCCGCGTTTGATGGCTTCAGATCGCGCTAGTTGCATGCTTTTAGAAAGCAATATTGCATGATTCATCACCTGCTCGTCACCGATCCAGCGACCGTAGGACGGCAGGGCCAGCACCAGCAACACGGCCGCGATGGCCAGCGAAATCACCAGTTCGAGCAGTGAAAAGCCGCAGCTTGGGCCTGGACGGAGGCGCATCCTGTCGGCGGCGCACACGCGGTGAAGGGCGATGGGGGTACGACGGTTCATGGCGAGCGGCACCTCGGCGTGGATGGCGCCTTCGGGCGCCCGGGGACGCGGCCAAAGTACCGGGCCGGTCGGTGCGGCCACCATGCGTCGCATGGACTAGCCCGAACGGCTGATTGACGATAAGCACGGCAAGCATTCCTGGCGTCGACCGGGCCGCCGCAATCCGGGCAGGACAACCAACTTCACCGCTTGACAGAAATTAGTTTAGTTCTAAAATAAACCCGCGATGGCCAACACAGCATTCCTGCGGGCCCGCTCTTCGACAGGACGTCCCGATGGCAACAATGCGCGTGCTTTGCCTGGGTGGTGGTCCCGCGGGGCTCTACACGGCCCTGCTGCTGAAAAAGGCTGATCCGCAGCGCGTGGTGCGCGTGGTCGAGCGCAATCGCCCCGGCGACACCTTCGGCTGGGGCGTGGTGTTTTCCGACCAGACGTTGGGCAACCTCGAAGCCGCCGACGCCCATACGGCGCGCGAGATCGTGGGCGCGTTCAATCGCTGGGACGACATCGACGTCCACTTCAAGGGACGCACGGTCACCTCCGGTGGACACGGCTTCTGCGGCATCGGCCGCAAGCGCCTCCTCAATATCCTGCAGGCGCGGTGCCAGGCGCTTGGTGTGGAACTCGTCTACGACACCGACGTCGCGGACGATCTCGCCGCTGCGCGCGAATTCGATGCCGACCTGGTCCTGGCCTCCGACGGGCTCAACAGCCGCATCCGCACGCGCTACGCGGCGACCTTCGACCCCGATGTCGATCTGCGGCAGTGCCGCTTTGTTTGGCTGGGCACCCGCAAATTGTTTTCAGCCTTCACGTTTGCATTCGTCGAGACGCCACATGGCTGGTTCCAGGCCCACGCGTACCAGTACGACGGCGACACGTCGACGTTCATCGTCGAGACGCCCGAGGCGACGTGGCGCGCCGCCGGTCTCGAGGCGATGACGCAGGAAGAGGGCATTGCGTATTGCGAGCGGCTGTTCGCACCTTGGCTGGATGGCCATCCGCTGCTGTCCAACGCCGCACACATCCGCGGGTCGGCGATCTGGATCCGCTTTCCGCGCGTGGTGTGCCGCACGTGGGTGCATTGGAATGCCATCGACGGCAAGCATGTTCCCGTCGTGCTGATGGGTGACGCTGCGCACACCGCCCACTTCTCGGTGGGATCGGGTACCAAGCTGGCGCTGGAGGATGCGATTGCGCTGGCGCGCACGGTGAACGCGGCCCCCGACCTTGCGACGGCATTGCAAGCTTATCAGGCCGAGCGGTCCCTCGAAGTGCTGAAGATCCAGAACGCCGCGCGCAATTCCACCGAATGGTTCGAGAACGTGGCGCGCGGCGGGACTCGAGTCCATGTCGCAGGAAGAGGGCATTGCGTATTGCGAGCGGCTCTTCGCCCCCTGGCTCGACGGCCATCCGCTGCTGTCCAATGCCAGGCATCTGCGCGGCTCGGCAATCTGGATCCGCTTTCCGCG
>JANMCS010000026.1:0-17594 GCA_031361405.1 Betaproteobacteria bacterium | reverse complement strand
GACGGATGCGACTTCTTGGCGAAGAAGGCGCCGTCGAGCATCGCCGCCTTCAATACCGGGATCTGCAACCGGGCAAGCAGCGCCTTGATGCCGTCCGGCAGGTCGCGCGTCTCGAAGATGAAGTCGAACAACATGGCGACCATCTCGATCGTCATCGACTCGATCTGGTTGGCCTTGGCCCCGAGCGGTGATTCCTGCAGGTCGCGCAGGACGTTGTGCAGCCCGTCAGGGATGCCGGAGAACGAAACCGCCGCGCCCCCGACATCGAAACCGGACTGCCCGGCCTGCAGGCGCGTCAGCCCTTCGTGGAGGTCGGCGCTGGTGATGATCGGCGCACCGGGCACGTAGCCCGACGGGGTCGTCGGCATCGGCACGAAGCTGCGCGCCGGCGCCATACCCGGCATTGCAATGGACGGCAATTCGCCATCGGCACCCATGGCGCCGGAACCCATCGGCGCCCAACCGCCACCACCGGGATCGCCACCGTGAGACTGCATGCCGGGACCCGGCGCGGACGGCCGCATCGCCGCAGCCGGCGTACCGCTGCCGTACATGCGTTTGAAGAGCGCCATCACGTCCATTTCCGGCGGCGGGGCGGCTTCCTTCGCAGCCTTGGCTGCCGCGCGTTCGGCGGCACGATCGGACCCGCCGCCACGATTCACGATGCCGGGACGGCTGACTGCGGGGACGAGGTTGAGGCTCGTCAAGTGCGCGTTGACGTCGGCGTAGATGGTGGCGATGCCGCCCAACGGCGCCTGGTTCAGGTCCTTCATGATCTGGAACTTGATCTTGCGCTCGGCCTTCAGCGATTGCACCGCGTGCGCAAAGGCATCGACGATCGTGGACGGCGACAGCGGATTGGCATCCGTCGACAGGTCGGGCTTGCCCAGCAGATGGCCCATGCCCCGGTTCAACACCAGCAATTCTTCGTGGCACGCGTTTTCCACCACGCGCGTGATGTTGCCGTTCAATACCGACTCGTCCATCGACGTCGTGTCGACGAGCGTGAGGTTGCGCGCGTCGGCCTTCGAAAATTCGGCGTTGACGGTGGCTTTGCCGGCAATCCGCTCGTCGATCAGCGTGCGCAACTGCTTCTCGAATTCCGCCATCAGCGCGGGCCGGTCGCCCCGCAACGTACCGCGCGCGTCCAGGTACAGCTGTTGTTCATCACGCACATCCGACCGACTAGCGCGGTCCATCAGCATGTCCCCCACTTTGTCGAGGATCTGCGAAAACGCCGTGGTCAGCCGCACAATGGCCAGATCCCGACAATCGTCGAGGATCTTGGCAATTTCGCGGGCCGGCTGGCGGCGGCTGGCGGTTTCGATGGCGGTCGCTTTCAATCGGACGGGACTGGTGCGGTGGGTTTTGTGATGGCTCAATACGTTAGGACAGAATACGGCTAACTTACTGTAGCACGATGCCCCCCCAGTGCCAACGTCGTGGACTACACCCCTGCCCAGTTCACCGGGGCAGGTCAGCCCAGGTCTTGGCCAGCCGCTTGAACGACACGGGAAAGGGCGTTTTCAGCTCCTGGGCGAACAGGGACACCCGCAGCTCCTCGAGCAACCAGCGATACCCGTCGAGCGCGGGGTCGCGGCGCCCTTCCCGGCGATTGCGCGCCGCCCGTTCGGCGTATTGCCGCCACAACACCTCCACCTGCTCGGCGTGCCGCGCGTCGCGGTCCGGACGCTCGGCATATTTCGCCAGGCGCCGGTCGAGCCCGCGCAGGTAACGCGGCAGGTGTTCGAGCTGGGCCCACGGCGTCGCGCTGAAGAAACCGGGATGCACCAGTGCGTCGCGCTGGGCGCGCACTTCAGCCGCGATGCGGGCCTGCGCTTTCGGCAGCGCACCCAGGCGCTGGTTGAGCGCCTGCACCTCGGTGCCGATGACCAGCAGCAACCGGAACGCGCCTTCAATCACCGCCGGCAACCGGGTACGGGCGCGCTTGACGCCGTCAGCAAAGGCCTGCGCGTTGCGCGGCAGCGGATCGTCGGCCAGGAGCGCGCGATCAAGCGCCGCGCCGAGCACATCCGCCAGCAGGACGTCGGTGCCGACCAGCGTCTTGAGCTGCAGCGCCGCGCTGGCAAAACCATTGCTGCCCTTCTCGAAGCGGGCGATGGCCTCGCGCAACTCGCGGCGCATGAGGCGCAGTACGCCGCCGCGCGTCGCCTCCGCGGCTGCCTCGGCCGTATCGAGCAGCATCAGCGACACGCTGTCGGTGGCATCGACGAGCGCCGGGTAGCCGGTGAGGCGCCGGCCGTCGCGCTCGATGTGCAGCAATTCCGGCAGGTCGCCGAAATCCCAGCGGACGATGCCGGTGCGCTCGAACGCCGGATCGACGCCGGCAAAGGAAAGCTGGGCGGCCTGGCCGAGTTGCTCACGCAGCGCCGCGAGGTCGCGCCCCGACGCCAGTTCCTGCCCGGCCGCGTCGACCACCACGACATGGACGCGCAGATGCGCCGGCAGTTCCAGCGCGGTGAAGAGTTCGGCGGGCGGCGCATCGACAAAGCACCGCATAAAGTAGGCGCGCAGCGCCTCGGGCGGCGACTGGTTGCGGTCCGGCGCCGCGTCGAGAAACGCGCTGACGAAGTCGGGCACCGGTACCACCCGGTGGCGCCACGCCTTCGGCAGGGACTTCAAATAGTGCGTGAGGAGCTCGCGCTGCATGCCCGGCACCAGCCACGCCAACGCGGCGGCCGACACCTGGTTGAGCAATGCCAGCGGCACCGTGAGCGTGAGGCCGTCGAGCGGATGCCCGGGACTGAAGCGGTACTGCACCGGCAGTGCGGTGCCTGCCAAAGGCAGCGTTTCGGGATAGAGGTCGACGGTGACGGCGGCGGCGGCGTGCCGCATCAGGTCGTCGCGCGTCATGAACAGCCGTTGCGGCGTGATCCGTTCCGCCGCCTCGCGCCAGCGCTCGAACGTGGCCAGCGACAGCACGTCAGCCGGGATGCGCTCGTCGTAGAACGCGGCGATGGTAGCGTCGTCGACGAGCACATCCTGCCGACGCGCCTTGTGTTCGAGTTCCGCGATCTGCGCGATCAGGTCGCCGTTGTGTGCCAGGAATGCGCCGCGCGTGCGCAGCGCGCCGGGCACCAGTGCCTCGCGGATGAACACCTCCCGCGCCAGCACCGGGTCGATCGCGCCGAAGGACACGGGACGCCGCGCGACCAGCGTCAGGCCATACAGCTGTACGCGTTCGCTCGCCACCACCTCCCCGCGGCGCTCCTCCCAATGCGGTTCAAAGTGGTCGCGGGTGACGCGACTGCCGGCCACCTCCTCGATCCATTCCGGCTCGATTCGCGCGGCGTTGCGCGCATAGAGGCGCGACGTTTCCGTAAGTTCGGCCGCAAGCACCCACTTGCCGCCCTTGCGCGCCAGACCCGACGACGGATGCAGGTGAAACTTGAGCCCGCGCGCGCCGAGATAGTGTTCGTCAGCGTCCGCCTTGACGCCAACGTTGCCGAGCAGGCCCGCCAGGATGGCCTTGTGCAGCGCTGCATAGCGCGGCGGGTCGAACGACTTCGGCCATTCGGGCTTCCAGGTCCAGCCCGCGTCCTCGAGCGTGGCGACCAGTTGCCGATGCACGTCACGCCATTCGGACAGCCGCAGGAACGACACAAACTGGGCGCGACACGCCTCGACCATGCGCCGATGCGACAGCCCCTGGCGCTGCACGTCGGCAAAGAATTCCCACAGCGCCACCAGCGACAGGAAGTCCGAGAGCTCGTCGCGGAAACGCAGATGCGCCTGGTCGGCCGCCTGCGCGCGGTCGAACGGTCGCTCGCGCGGATCCGGCACCGCCAGCGCACTCGCGATGATCAGCGCTTCGGGCAGGCATCCGCCATCGCGCGCAGCGAGCACGATTCGGCCGATCCGCGGATCGAGAGGCAGCCGCGCCATCTCCGCACCCAGCGGCGTGAGTGCGCGCGCCTCATCGACCGCGGACAATTCCTGCAGCAGCGCGTAGCCGTCGGCAATGGCCCGCGGCGGCGGCGCCTCGAGAAAGGGAAAGGCCGCCACTTCGCCCAGGCGCAGCGACGTCATCCGCAGGATCACCGCCGCCAGCGACGAGCGCAGGATCTCGGGCTCCGTGAAGAGCGGGCGCCTGGCGAAATCGTCGTCGGCGTAGAGCCTTACACAGATGCCGTCCTGCACGCGGCCGCAACGGCCGGCGCGCTGGTTGGCGGCGGACTGCGCAATCTTCTCGATTTGCAGCAACGTCGTCTTGTTGCGCACGCTGTAGCGCTTGACGCGGGCGAGGCCCGTATCAATCACGTAGCGGATGCCGGGCACGGTCAGCGAGGTTTCGGCCACGTTGGTGGCCAGCACCAGGCGCCGGCCGTTGCCCGCGGCAAACACGCGCTGCTGCTCCTGCACCGACAGGCGCGCAAAGAGCGGCAGGATCTCCAGCTGTTGCGCATAGGGGCGCCGGGCCAGCGCGCGGCGGGCAAGCTCGGCCGTCTCGCGGATCTCGCGCTCGCCCGGCAGGAACACCAGGATGTCGCCGGGACCGCCGCGCCACAATTCCTCGGCCGCGGCCACGATTGCCTCCTCCATCTCCTCCTCGTCGTCGGCTTCCTCGGACGCGTCGCTGGCGGTGGGCGCGCCGGAGCGCAATGGCCGGTAGCGCACTTCCACCGGATACACGCGTCCGGACACCTCGAGCACCGGCGCCGGGTGGTCCGCAGTGCCGAAGTGGCGGGCGAATCGTTCGGCGTCCAGCGTGGCGGAGGTGATCACCAGCTTGAGATCGGGGCGCCGCGCCAGCAATTGCTTCAGGTAGCCCAAGAGGAAGTCGATGTTGAGGCTGCGTTCGTGTGCCTCGTCGACGATGATGGTGTCGTAGGCGTCAAGGTCGCGATCGCCCTGCGTCTCGGCCAGCAGGATGCCGTCGGTCATCAGCTTGATCCACGCGTCCGGGCGCGTGTGGTCGGTGAAGCGCACCTTGTAACCCACGGACTGCCCGATGGGCTCGCCCATCTCCTGGGCGATGCGCGTGGCCACCGCGCGTGCGGCAATGCGCCTGGGTTGGGTGTGGCCGATGAGGCCGCGCGCGCCGCGCCCGGCGGCAATGCAGATCTTGGGCAGCTGCGTGGTCTTGCCCGAACCGGTCTCACCGCAAACGATCACCACCTGGTGCTTGCGGATCGCCGCTTCGATCACCCCTGCCTGCGCCGACACGGGCAACTCGGCGGCATAGGTGATGGACGGGCGCGTGGCGGCACGGGCGGCGCAGCGGGCGACGGCGCGCTCGACCTCCTCCGCCAGCCGCGCCCATTCGGCGGGCGCCGCGCGGCGGGCCCGGGCGCGATCCAGCCGGCGGGACAGGCGTGCGGCGTCGGCCGCCATGGACTGCGGCAGTCGCGCGGACAGTTCGGCGAAGGTTCGATTCATTGCGCGAGGGATCGCACCACACTGGCGGAGGGGGCGCGTGGTGGACAGGACGCCACGAAAGGCGCGAATTCTACCGCGCGGACGCGGCGATTGCGTATTATCCGCACCATACGGGCGCCGACCCTACGCGTTGCCATTGCACCGGTGCCTGGGTTTCGTAACGGAGGACTTTTCCATGCAACATCGCAATCAGGGCGCGCCGCGGCGCGCCATCATCGCCACCGCACTCGCGGTGGCGCTCGGCCTTGCCGCCCTCACCGCCGACGCGGTCACCTTGCGCTGGGCGGGCCGCGGCGACATGCAGACCACGGACCCGCACTCGCAGAACGAAGGGCTGACCAACAACATCAACAGCCTGATGTACGAATTCCTGGTGATGCGGGACAAGAACCTCGGATTGATCCCGTCGCTGGCGGAGTCGTGGACGCAGGTGAATCCGACCACCTGGCGCTTCAAGCTGCGTTCCGGCGTCAAGTTCCACGACGGCACGCCCTTCACCGCGGACGACGTCCTGTTCAGCTTCGAGCGCGCCAAGGCGGATACATCACAACTGCGCGCGTACGCCAATTTCACCGGCACCGCGAAGAAGATCGATGACCTGAACGTGGAGTTCGTCACCAACGGCCCCAATCCGATCATGCTGGAACACATGGCCACGATCAACATCCTGTCCAAGGCATGGTGCGAGAAGAACAAGTGCCAGAAGCCGCAGAATTTTGCAGCCAAGGAAGAGATGATCACTGCGCGCGAGGCCAACGGCACCGGGCCCTACATGCTGGTCTCCCGGGCGCCCGACATCAAAACGGTCCTGAAGAAGAACCCGAACTGGTGGGGTATCAAGGCCGGCGTGTGGGACGGCAACATCGACGACGTGGTCTACACGCCGATCGTGTCCGACCCCACCCGCGTGGCCGCGCTGATCTCCGGCGAAGTCGACCTGATCAACGACCCGCCGCCGCAGGACGTGCCGCGCCTGCAGCAGACGCCCAGCATCAAGGTCATCGAAGGGGTCGAGAACCGCATCGTGTTCATCGGGATGGACCAGGCGCGTGACGAGCTTCTGTATTCGAACGTCAAGGGCAAGAATCCGTTCAAGGACGTGCGCGTGCGGCAGGCGCTCTACAGCGCCGTCGACATCGACGCCATCCAGAAGAACACGATGCGCGGCCTGTCGAAGCCCACGGGTGCCATCCTGCCATCGCCCGTGACGTCAACGCCGGAGATCGAGAAGCGGATGCCGTTCGACACCGCCAAGGCCAAGAAGCTGCTGGCCGATGCCGGCTATCCCAACGGCTTCGAAGTGACGCTCGACTGCCCGAACAACCGCTACGTCAACGATGAGCGCATCTGCCAGGCGCTGGCGGCGATGTGGTCGCAGATCGGCGTGGCCACCAAGGTCAACGCGATGCCGCGGGCGTTGTACTTCCCCAAGCTCGAGAAGACGGATACCAGCCTGTACATGCTGGGGTGGGGCGGCGCCTCCACGGATGGCATTTTCACGTTGCAGCCCGTCCTGTCGAGCTACAACGGCAAGGGTGACGGCGATTTCAACTACGGCCGCTACACGAATGCCAAGGTCGACGAGCTGACGGCCCGGGTCAAGGTCGACGTCAACGCCACCGAGCGGCTGCAACTGATCCGCGAAGCACTGCTGGCGCAGAACGCCGAAGTGAACCTGATCCCGCTGCACCGCCAGGTGATTCCGTGGGCTTCGCGCAACAACATGACGATTCCGCATCGCGCGGACAATTTCGTCAATCCGTATTGGGCCACGCTGAAGTAACCAAGCTCTCTCAACGCCCCCGCAACGGCGCGACGATCCGACAGGATCCCGCGCCGTTGTTCATTGTGTAGTGGTGTGGTCCACGCGCAGGGAGCGGGTGGCGCCCCACGCCAGCACCACGATCACTGCGGCGGACGCCGCGAACAGGACCCACGCCAGCGGCAACGCGACCAGCCCCGCGCTGCGCGCGCCGGCGAGGATGAGCGTGGTGGCGATGAACGCAGGTAACGCCCGCGCATCGTGGCGAAGCACGAGCATGGCGACGGCAAACGCCGTCAATCCACCCACCAGCCCAGCCACCAGCGCCGGTGCGAGCTCGCGCGCGGACGGCAATGCCGACGCCGTGGCCAGCACCACCAGGCCCGCGGCCGCCAGCGGCAGTCGACGCGTCCACCCCGCCGTGAAGCGCGCCAGGAGCGCCAACAGGAACAGGCCCACCGCAAGGGCAACGATGCAGGCCGTGGCGGCACCCAGCACCGCGCCGCCCGGCCACGCGAGACCCCAGGCGTCCTGCTCGGGCCACAACGGCATCCTGGACGGTACGAGCGCTTCGAAAGCCGCGAGGATGCCGCGCAGCGCCAGCGCGCCGCACGCGCCCGCGAGCCATCCCGGCAGCGTCGTTGCGCCCGATCCTGCAGCGCGTGCGCGGGCGTCGTGCATGCCCACGCCCGCCAGCAGTCCGATCAGCAATGCCAGCGGCAACCGCGCCGCCATGCCGCCCAGCAACGCGAGCGCCACCTGCGTGCCTGCCGGCTCGGCCGTGCTCATTTGCATGAACATCTGCGGCAATTCGAAGAGGCCATTGCCGATGGACCCCAGCAACGTCGCAGCCGTCACCGCCACCAGCACCCGCCGATCGCACAGCCCGCGGTTCCACGCCATCACGGCAAAGATCAACGCCGCCAGCGCGGCCAGCGCGATGACCGCCGATGCGCCAATCGCCAGCAGTTCATGCTGGCTCTGCTTTTCGGCTTCGCGGCGCTGCCACGTTTCCGGCACGAACAGGTAGCGCCCGACGCCAACCACTTCATCGCCGGCCACCTGGACCTGCACGCGCGCCTCGCCGCCGGCCGGCAGGACCACGCGGGGATCCGCGAACGCGAAGACCCAGTCGCGCCTTGCCGGCTGCTGCGTGGCGTCGGCCGAGCGCGGCAGCAACACCGCCGGATCGATACCGAAGGCATCGCGTACCGCTTGCAGCGCCACCGCCAGCGCGCCGTCCTGGTCGAGTGCCGCGCCGGCGCGCGCTTCCGGCAGGCGATGCACCACCTGGCGGATCGCGCCCTCACCCGTCACGCTGACGCGCCACTCCTCGGCGCGCTCCGCGACATCGCCATCGAAGCGCGCATACCGCACCTCCCACAACGGCGGCGCAAGCGTGTTGCCGATCAGCGCGTGATAGGCGGTGGCGCCTGCCTCCCGCCACGCAAAGGCGTGCGCCACGCGCGACGTCGATTCGCCGAGCACGCTGCGCGGCTGTGCCAGGCGGCGCCAGTCCGGTCCCAAAGTCACGCCGCGTGCGCGCAGCGCCGTGTCAGCGGCCATGATGGCCGTGGCGCGGTCAATCGTGAGCGCCGGCGCGTCAACGCGCCAAGGCGTGCAGACAAGCCATGCGGCGAATCCCAGGAAGCCGGCCACGGGCAGCGCGCGCCGCAGCAGGCGCGAACGGACTTGCGGCGTCGGTGTGGGCGCGGCAAAAGCATCCATTTCGGCATGCGCGGCGCGGGGCTGCCACGCGCCGTTCCACAACATCGCCGGCAAGTCGCGCCAGGCGCCTTGCTGCATTCGGCGCAGCACCACGATAACTGCGGGTAGCAGCGCCGCGGCGATGACCAACGCCTGTTGCGTGGACGCACCCGGCGCGTCGATCAGGAACAGCGGAATCGAGAACAGGACGAGGTCGAATAGCGCATGCAAAAGGATCGTCGGGAGCAACCCGTAGCGCAGGAAGATCAGTGCCCACAAGAGCGATGGCAGCAGCAATTCAACGAGGCGCGAATAGGCGGGGAACCCCGGGTAATTCGCGTGCGCCGCGCCGAAGATCACGGCCTGCAGCACGAAGGCGATGCCGATACCGATCCGCCGAAATCCGCAATGCGCGCCGAGCAACGCTCCCACCGCAAGCGGGATCGCACGAAAGAGGCACTCCTCCATGAAGCCGGCTTGCAGCGACATCGCAATGGGCATCAGCGCCGGCACCGCCGATGACAGGATGTTGGGATCGGTCAGCGCTTCGGACGGTTGCCACCACCCGAGCCAGCGGTTCGTGGCGAAGTAGAACGCTGCGATCAGCGCCAGCTCGATCGGCACGAACAGGTAACCGCCGGCCGTGCGTCCGGCCACCGCCACGCTGCCACCGGCATCCCGCGACCACAGTTGCCACAATTGCGGTTGGTGCGGGAACGCGCGTCGCGTCAGGCCCTCGGCGGCCATGAACACCAGTCCAAGCGCCAGTCCCGCGCCCACGGTCGTGAGCAACGCCGTCGCCATTTCGCGCCACCAGAACGAATCGGCATCGCGCGTGGTGGGAAAGGCGAACCACGCTGCGGGATAGTTGGCGAGCGTGGCCGCGCCCAGCAACAATCCGACGACCAGCCCCGCCACCAGCGCCGGCCTGACCAGCAACGTGCGCGTACGCAGCAACCACAGCGTGCCGAGGATGCAACCCACCAGGCCGTAGAGCAGTCCTGCCGCAATGCTGGCCACCGCCGCAATCGTGTTGTTGGCGCTGCGCAATTCCTGGAAGCGCCGCTCGAAACTCTCGGGCACGTAGAACGACGGCGACACGTCAATCAGTTCGTCGCCGGCGACCGCCAGCTGCAGCCGGATCCGGCCCTCGCCGAAGGCCTCGTCGCGCTCGAACACGAAGCGATGGTCGACACGGCCCGTCGCGCGGGTTTGCGCCGACGATTCGATCTGGCGATACGGCGCGAGATCGACACCCCACGTCCGCGTTGCCTCGGCGCGCGCCAACGCCAGCGCGGCGGACGGCGTCAGCGCCTGCGTGGCCGCAGCACGAACATGCGTTTCGGCAAGGCGCCGCGTGAATCCGTCAACGGCGCCGTCGGGACGAAAGCGCAGCACCACTTCATCGATGATGCCGGGACGAAACAGGCGCACTTCCCACCAATAAGGCGCATACAGGCGGCCCTCCACCAACCGCGCAAAGGCCGCCTTGCCGCCGCCGTCCAGCTCGATGTAGTTCTGCGCCTCGTCGTCGTGGTTGAACACCGCGGCCACGCGTGCATCCGCGGGTGCCAGCTGCTGCGCCGCGGCGAGTGTCTGCGCCTTGACCAGCGCCGCGTCGCGCGACAGCGTGATGTCGAGGTTGACGAGCGGAATGGCCAGCGGAAAGAGGCGCCACGCGATCCACGCACACGCCGCCGAGAGCAGCGCCAACGCGAGCCAGAATCCGGGACGACGAGCGAGGGGTTTCAGCGCGGCCTCGTCTGTACGATGCCGGCAGTTTCCAGGTGTGCGAGGGCGCTGTCGTCGAGACCCAGACGCGCGCGCAGCACCGCCGCAGTGTGCTCCGCCAGCAGCGGTGGAGGAAGTTCCGGCACGAGTGGCGTGGCGGACATCTTGATCGGCGCCACGATCTGCGGCACGGTGCCCGCCAACGGATGCGGCATGTCGACACGCAACCCGCGCGCTCGAACCTGTGGATCGGCCATCACGGCGTCGAGGCGATTGATGGGGCCGCCGGGCACGCCCACCGCTTCGAGCGCCGCCAGCCAATCGCGCTGCGGGCGTGTGCGCGCCACCGCTGCGATGAGCGGCACCAGCAACGCGCGATGGCGAACCCGATCGGCATTCTTCGCAAAACGCACATCCAGCGCCCACTCGGGATGGCCGGCCACGTCGCAGAATGCGCGGAACTGCCCGTCATTGCCCACCGCCAGGATGAAGTGACCGTCGGCGCATGCGAATACCTGATAGGGCACGATATTCTGGTGCGCATTGCCCGCGCGACCGGGCGGCGTGCCGCTGACGAGATAATTCATGTTCATCACCGCCATCATCGCCACCGCCGAATCGAACAGCGCGAGATCGAGGTGCTGGCCGACGCCGGTGCGGTCGACATGCGCCAGCGCGGCCTGGATGGCCACGGCGGCGTACATCCCGGTCAACAGATCGGTGATCGCCACGCCAGCCTTCTGCGGACCACCGCCCGGCAGGTCGTCGCGCTCGCCGGTGATGCTCATGAAGCCGCTCATGCCCTGGATGATGAAGTCGTAGCCGGCGCGCGGGGCATAGGGGCCATCCTGTCCGAAGCCCGTGATCGATGCATACACGAGGCGCGGGTTGAGCGGCGCGAGCGCGGCGTAATCGAGGCCATACTTGGCCAGGCCGCCGACCTTGTAGTTCTCGACCAGCACATCCGCCTGAAGCGCCAGCGCCACCACCAGCGCGCGCCCTTCCGGCTGCGTGAAGTCGATGGCCACCGATTGCTTGCCGCGATTGCAGCCCAAGTAGTAGGCGGCGTCACTGGTGTCGTTGCCTTGCGCATCCTGGAGGAACGGCGGCCCCCATGCGCGCGTGTCATCGCCACTGCCCGGCTTCTCGATCTTGAGGACCGTAGCGCCGAGATCGGCGAGCAGTTGCGTGCACCATGGACCCGCCAGCACGCGCGACAGGTCGAGGATGGTGAGGTGGGCGAGCGGTCCGGGCATGGGGATCATGAAAAAAGCGCGCCGCGAAGGCACGCCTTGACCATTCTACGCATCGGCATTGCCGTCGGCGCAATCATGGTGCGTGGCGCCGGTGCGACGGCGCCGCCACCCGCTTGCGTCGGTCGCTGCGGCGCGAGCGAAATCAGGCCTTCAGCGCAACCAGCACCTCGTCCAGCATCTTCTTCGCGTCGCCGAAGAGCATCCGGTTGTTTTCCTTGTAGAAGAGCGGATTGTCCACGCCGGCATAACCGGAGGCCATGCTGCGCTTCATGACGATCGAGTTCTTCGCCTTCCACACCTCGAGCACGGGCATGCCGGCGATCGGGCTGGTCGGATCTTCCTGGGCTGCCGGGTTCACGATATCGTTGGCGCCGATCACCATCGCCACGTCGGTCGCCGGGAAATCGTCGTTCAGCTCGTCCATCTCGAACACGATGTCGTAGGGCACCTTGGCCTCGGCCAGCAGCACGTTCATGTGACCGGGCATGCGGCCGGCCACCGGGTGGATGCCGAAACGGACGTTGATCCCCTGGTCGCGCAACACCTTCGTGATTTCGTTGACCGTATGCTGGGCCTGCGCGACCGCCATGCCGTACCCCGGCACGATGATGACGCTCTTCGCATCCTTCAGCATCTCGGCTGTTTCCGCGGCGAGGATCGGATTCACCTCGCCTGCCGGCTGCGCGGCGCCTGAGGCAGCAGGCGCTGCGCCACTGTCCGTGCCGAAACCGCCGGCGATCACCGCAAGGAAATTGCGATTCATCGCCGAACACATGATGTACGACAGGATCGCGCCACTCGAGCCGACCAGCGCGCCGGTCACGATCAGCAGGTCGTTGTTGAGCATGAAGCCCGTTGCAGCGGCCGCCCATCCGGAATAGCTGTTGAGCATCGACACCACCACGGGCATGTCGGCGCCGCCGATGGCCATGACCATGTGCACACCGAAGAGCAGCGCGACGACGGTCATCACGATCATCGGCGTCATCGCCTCGGCCACGCCATGGGCGGCGACGAACCGGTAGCCGAAATAGAGGACCAGCAGGAGTCCGGCGAGATTGAGCAGGTGCCGACCCGGCAGCAGCACGGGCTTGCCGGTGATCTTGCCGGAGAGCTTGCCGAACGCGATCACTGACCCGGCAAACGTAACGGCGCCGATCAGCACGCCCAGGTACATCTCGATCTCGTGGATGGCGTTTTCGGCCGGGGTCATGCCCACCGACACGGCGGGATCGATGAAGTTGGCGTAGCCGACGAGCATCGCGGCGAGACCCACGAGGCTATGCATCAGCGCCACCAGCTCCGGCATCTGCGTCATCTGCACCACGCGTGACGCGTAGAGGCCGATGGCCGCGCCAACCGCCATGGCGCCGATGATGTAGGGCAGGCCGGCGGGCGTCACTTGCACGCCGAAGATCGTGGCGACCACGGCGATGGCCATGCCGACCATGCCGTACAGGTTCCCGCGGCGCGACGTTTCCTGGTTGGAGAGACCCCCGAGGCACAGGATGAAAAGGATCGAGGCCCCGATGTAGGAGACCGTGGAGAGGCTGGAGGTCATCATTTATTCCCTTGCTTGCGGAACCTCATTTGCGAAACATCTGCAACATGCGCTGGGTTACGGCGAAGCCGCCGAACATGTTGATCGTGGCCAGCGCGATTGCGCCCACCGACAGCCAGCGTATCCATTCATCGGGGCGCGTGAGGTCGGTGGAGATCTTCGACAGGTCCGGCGCGATCTGCACCAGCGCACCGATGGCGATGATGCTGCTGACCGCGTTGGTCACGCTCATCAGCGGCGTGTGCAGCGCGGGCTTCACGTTCCACACCACCATGTAACCGACGAAGCAGCCCAGGATGAACACGGTGAAGTGGCCAAGGAAGGCTTGCGGCGCGAAACGTCCGATCAACAGGAACACCAGCGCACCGACACCGAAGATGAGCGCCGTCTTGGTGCCGGACATCGGCCCGCTGGCGGCACCGTGGCCATGGCCCTTGGCCTTGGGCACGATCGCCGTCTTGGCGGCGGCAGCAGCCGGCGCGGCCGACAGCTTGGGTGGCGGTGGCGGCCAGGTGACTTCGCCTTCGTTGATCACCGTGGTGCCGCGCAGGACCTCGTCGGCCATATCGATCTTGACGATATCGCCTTCGATGCTCTTCGTCTTGATCATGTCTTCCATCAGGCGGAAGAGGTTGGTGGCGTAGAGCGTGGAGGCCTGCTTCGCCAGCCGGCTCGGCAGGTCCTTGTAGCCGACGATGGTGACGCCATGCCGCACCACGACCTCGCCGGGCACCGTCAACTCGCAATTGCCGCCCTGTTCCGCGGCCATGTCGACGATGACGCTGCCCTGCTTCATCGTCTTGACCATCTCCTCGGTGATGAGCTTGGGCGCCGGCTTGCCGGGAATCAGCGCGGTCGTGATGATGATGTCGACGTCCTTCGCCTGCTTGGCGAACACTTCGCGCTGGGCCTTCTGGAAGCCTTCGCTCATCACCTTGGCGTAGCCACCGACCCCGCTGCCCTCCTCGACGTAGTCCACACCGATGTATTCGCCGCCCAGCGACTTGATCTGGTCGGCCACTTCCGGCCGCGTGTCGTTGCCACGCACGATCGCGCCCAGGCTGGATGCGGTGCCGATCGCGGCAAGACCTGCGACGCCCGCGCCGATGACGAAGACCTTGGCCGGCGGCACCTTGCCCGCGGCCGTGATCGAGCCCGTGAAGAAGCGGCCGAATTCATGCGCCGCCTCGATGACGGCGCGATAGCCGCCGATGTTGGCCATCGACGACAGCGCGTCGAGCTTCTGCGCACGCGAAATGCGCGGCACACTGTCCATCGCCAGCACGGTCACCTTGCGCGCGGCGAGTTGTTGCATCAGCCCCGGGTTCTGCGCCGGCCAGATGAAGCTGACCAGCATCTGTCCGGCGTGCAGCAGCCCGACTTCCTCGTCGTTGGGCGCGCGCACCTTGAAGACGATGTTGGCGGTTGCCCACAGCGCGAGGCGATCGGCCACGAGCTCCGCGCCGACCGCGCGGTAGGCATCGTCACTGATCTGGGCGGCGTCGCCCGCGCCCGCTTCGACCGCCACCCGGAAGCCCTGCTTGATCAGTTTCTCGACAACCTCGGGCACGGTGGCCACCCGCTTCTCGCCCGGGAAGACCTCCCTGGGCACTCCGATCAGTAACGACATTCTCTCTCTCCCTCAACGCGACGGCAGGCGGTGCTTGCTTCAGCGCGGCGCGTCTGCCATTTTCCAGGTATGGATTCGATGCATCAAATCTGCGCCGCGATCGCGCGGCCCAGTTCGCCGGTGGTGGCGCGGCCGCCCAGGTCGGGCGTCTTGGGCGCATCCATGTCGGCGAGCACGTGCTCGATCGCCGCAACGACCGCATTCGCAGCCTCCTTGTGCCCGAGGAAGTCTAGCATCAGCGCCCCCGACCAGATCTGGCCGATGGGATTGGCGATGCCCTTGCCCGCGATGTCCGGCGCCGACCCGTGCACTGGTTCGAAGAGCGACGGAAAGTCGCGCTCGGGATTCAGGTTGGCCGACGGCGCGATGCCGATGGTGCCGCATACCGCGGGGCCGAGATCCGACAGGATGTCGCCGAAGAGATTGGACGCCACGACGACATCGAAGACCTGCGGCCGTGCCACGAAGTGCGCGCTGAGGATGTCGATGTGGTACTGGTCGGTGCGGATGTCGGGATACTCGGCCGCGATCACCTTGAAGCGTTCGTCCCAGTACGGCATCGTGATGGAGATGCCATTGGACTTGGTGGCCGACGTCACGTGCTTTTCGGGACGCGTGCGCGCGAGTTCGAATGCAAACCGCAGGATGCGATCGACGCCCTTGCGCGAGAACACGGACTGCTGGAATACGATCTCGCGATCGGTGCCCGGATACATCCGGCCCCCCACCGACGAATACTCGCCTTCGGTATTTTCACGGACCACGACAAAATCGATGTCGCCGGGCTTGCGATTGGCCAGCGGCGACGGAATGCCCGGCATCAGCTTGCACGGCCGCAGATTGACGTACTGGTCGAATTGGCGACGAAACAGGATCAGCGAGCCCCACAGCGACACATGGTCCGGCACGGTGGCCGGCCAGCCCACGGCGCCGTAGTAGATGGCCTCGAAGGGCTTCAGGATGTCAAACCAGTCCTCCGGCATCATCCGCCCGTGCTTCGCATAGTAGTCGCAGCTCCAGTCGAAGACCTGGAACTCCAGCGCGATACCGAATTTCGCCGCGGCCTTCTCAAGCACCCGCATGCCTTCGGGCATCACTTCCTTGCCGATGCCGTCCCCCGCCATTACCGCTATCCTGTGTGCCGCCATCGTCCACCTCCTTGTGCGCCAGACCCGAAGTGTACGGAAATCCTCGGCCAAACGTCGTATCACGTGCCGGACCGGAAATCGGTAACCTTCCGGGGTGTCGGGCGCCTCAGGCGCCGCCTGGCTTGCAGCGGAGATCGACCATGACAGTACGCAACCACTGGATCGGCGTGGTGTCGCAGGACCACGTGGCCATCGGCGTCGCCGGCGGCTTCGTGCAATTGAATCATGGCAAGGCGGGCCCCCTCGCGCGGATGCATTCGGGCGACGGGTTCGTGTTCTATTCGCCGCGCGCCTCCTACCCTGATGGCGCGGCCGTACAGGCATTCACGGCCATCGGCCGCGTGGGGGCCGCCGACATTGTCACGGTACCGGGGCCGGACGCCAGCACGTTGCACCGGCGGCAGGTGCAGTTCCTGCCGGCGCAAACAGCACCCGTCAAACCACTGATCGAGGCGCTCGATTTCATTCGCAGCAAGAAGCACTGGGGTGCGGCGTTCCGCTTTGGCTTCGTGCGCATTGGCGCGGACGATTTCGCGCGCATCGCCGCGGCCATGCAGTGCGATCTTGCGCACGCCTTTCCCGAGCCCGCAACAGCCTAGCCACGGCGGCGCTGGCACGTGATCGTGGTGGCAGCGGCTTGTCGTGGCGCGGCGGCCCCGCTCCGTTTCTGATTCGTGGCAAAGGCACGGCGGATGTCGTAACGATGGTGCCTGCAGGCGAGGCTTTAGCCTCGCACACCGCATGTTGCGATACCCACCGCGCAACCGCGGCTGCCGTTCTTTACAGTCGCGGCGCCGCCTGTTAACCTTTCGGTGAATTGACGTTGGGCCAATGCCGGTGTTCGCGGACGCGCGCGATCCCGGCGTTTTTCTTTTCCGCCGCCGCGCAAACCGCGTGCGCACGCACTCCGATTCGTCTGCATCATGTCCGCTACCGCCATTCACCCGCCCCCGCCAGCGCACCGCCGCGCGATCCTGTTCATGATCGTCGCCGCCATCTGCTGGTCCAGCGGGGGCTACCTCGTCCGGCAGTTGTCGATCACCAACGCCTGGGAAATCGTGTTCTGGCGGTCGCTGTTCATGTCGCTGTTCGTGGCCGGCGTGCTGCTGGTCATGCACGGCCGGAAGATGCCGGCGGCCATACGTGCCGTCGGCAAGCCCGGGGTGCTGGCCGGACTGCTGCTGGCCGGCACGTTCTTTCTCTTCATCGGCTCGCTGACGCGCACCACCGTGGCCAACACGTTCGTGCTGATGAGCGTGTCGCCATTCCTGGCTGCGCTGGCCGGCTGGTTTGTACTGCGTGAACGGGTGCCGCTGCGTACCTGGATTGCGATGGCGCTCGCGTTCATCGGCATCATCGTGATGTTCGGCGGCGCGGTGGACGCCGGGCAACGGGTCGG